>JBBQSI010000012.1:0-17768 GCA_038213975.1 Chitinophagales bacterium | reverse complement strand
CACGAGCGAATTTTTTACGCCAGGTTTATTCTTTTTTGTGCTGGCTTTTTTTGCAGTAGATTTTTTAGACGCAGGCTTTTTTGTTGCGACTTTTTTTAAAGCGCTTTTTTTGCTTCAGATTTTATAGGGCCAGGTTTTTTTGTTTCGGATTTTTTAGGGCCTGGTTTAGCTGCCTTTGGCATGGTCGGTGTTTTGTAGATAACAAGAAAAATACAAACTTGTTTTGCAAAGTTGTTATGTCGCAAATAACCCTGCATTTGTCCGCTTTCACGCTTCAAATAACGCAGACGCTTACTACATTTACCGAACAAAAAATATGAATGATGAAAAACGATTTATATCCCTGCCTGTGGTTTAATGGCCACGCAAAAGAAGCTGCAAATTTTTATGCCTCCGCCTTTGATAATTCAAAGATCACTTCTGAGAATCCAATGGTCGTGATTTTTGAATTGGAAGGAATGAAATTTATGGGGCTGAATGGAGGACCGCAATTCAACATCAATCCTTCCATTTCTTTTTTTGCGTATTGCGAAGGTGAGGAAGAATTAAAAAAGAAATGGGATCTCCTTTCCGAAGGTGGCAAAGTTTTGATGCCATTAGATAAATATCCGTGGAGCGAAATGTACGGCTGGTGCCAGGACAAATTTGGTGTGAACTGGCAACTCATGAAGGGCCAAAGCGAACAAAAGATTTTGCCTTCCTTCATGTTTACCCAGGGAAACAGCGGCCGTGCTGAAGAAGCGATTAAGTTTTATACTTCCCTCTTCGACGATAGTGCCATAAATATGGTGAGCACATATGAAAAGGGAGAAGGCGACATCGAAGGTTTTATAAAACACGCACAATTTACTATCAACGGGCAGCGGTTTGCTGCCATGGATAGTTCGGGACCCCACAAATTCACTTTTAGTGAAGGCCTCTCTATTGTAGTGCCGTGTGAAACGCAAGAGCAAATTGACTATTTCTGGGAGAGGCTCTCAGAAGGCGGTTTAACATCGCAATGTGGTTGGCTGAAAGATAAATTTGGCGTATCATGGCAGATTGTTCCTACTATTCTGGGTAAATTAATGAGTGATCCTGCAAAAAGAGAAAAGGTTATGAACGTGGTGATGAAATCTAAAAAATTCGAGATCGCTGAATTGGAAAATGCCTGATCATTGTCTAAAAATAAATTATGAAAGGAAACCCTCCGGAAAGTTTCGACGCATATATCGGCGACTTTCCTTTACCGGTTCAGAAAATTCTGAAATCAATAAGGCAAACAATCAAAAAAGTTGCGCCGGCAGCGCAGGAATCGATCAGCTACGGTATGCCGGCCTACAAGCATAATGGGAAGCCGATGATATATTTTGCAGGTTATGAAAATCACATTGGGCTTTACGCTACACCTTCAGGACATGCAACTTTTAAAAAAGAGCTTTCAAACTATAAACAGGGAAAAGGTTCTGTGCAGTTGCCGCTCGCTCAGCCGGTACCGTTAGATCTGATCCGCGACATTGCGAAATTTAGGTACGAGCAGCTTGGAGGTGATAAAACGGATTTCACTAAAGGACTTTCAGCTCCGGCCAAAAGGGCGCTGGAAAGTGCAGGGATAAAAAACGTAAGGCAGCTTTCAAAATTTTCAAAAGAAAACATCCTGGAATTGCACGGCATCGGGAAAACGGCGATACCAATTCTGGAAGCAGCTTTAAAAGAAAACGGGTTGGCTTTTAAAAAAATAATTCCCGTCAACAGCTCCTGGATTCTGATTACTCACTCACCTTGATGACCCAAACATAGTCGGTAGCAGATTTTAGTTTTTCCGGAACACGAATCTCCACCCCATCACCCGTTTGTTTCCATTTCAATTTTGCTCCATTTCCCAACATTTGCAGCTTTGCTTTTTTCGAAATTGGTATTTGTTTGAGTGATAAACTCTGCCCCGGAAAATTGAAGCAGTAGATATATTTCGTCCTGCCATCCTTCGACTGTGCATAGCGGATATTATCTCCTTCCTGGAAATTTTGGGACATACGGGTTCCGTAAATCGCTTCGCCATTCACTTTCATCCAGCTTCCAATTTCTTTCAGGCGCTCATACGCTTTCGGATCAAATTCACCATCAGGACCTGGACCAATGTTCAATAGATAATTTCCCCCTTTACTCACTATGTCCACCAGTTTCTCAATGATCTCATTCGCTGGTTTGTAAACATCATTCGGTACATAGCTCCAACTGTTGCCCATCGTCATACATGTCTCCCACGGGTACGGTAGGCCGTTAGCCGGAATATGTTGTTCCGGCGTCAAATAATTTTGCTGCGGTCCCGGCACTGCCCTGTCAACAACGATGAGCTTTGGTTGCTTAGCACGCACTTCTTTTACAAGGCGTGGCATATCTATATCCTGGCTTTGGAGGTTGCGCATCCAGCGGGAACTGTCATACACTTCCAGCAAAGATTTCTTTACATCTTCGTCCGTCATTTTTTGCACCCATCCTCCATCGAGCCACAGAATGTCAACCTTGCCATAGTCACTTACCAACTCATTGATCTGGTTGTGGGTGAAGTCCACAAATTTTTTCCATTGATCAGGATGTTTCATGATAGAATAATTCGCATTCCTGTCAGAAGGAGGAAATTTCCGCCACCAGTAATAATCACTGTGCCAGTCAGGTTTTGAAAAATAAGCCCCTACCCAAAAGTTTTCTTTTCGGAAAGCATCAAAAATTTCTTTTGTGACGTTGCTGCGTGGATTAGATGAAAATGGTGTCTTCTCATCCGTGATTTTATAGTCGGTGTATTTGGTGTCGAACATGCAGAACCCGTCGTGATGCTTCGTAGTGAAGACCATATATTTCATACCGGCATCTTTTGCGGCAGCAGCCCATTTCTCCGGTGCGAACTTCGTTGGATTGAAGGTGGTCTGTAGTGCTTCATAGTTTTTTACGTACTCAAAATAGTTATCAGCATATTTTCCCTTACGTGCACCAGTAGCCCAGCCAACATCTTCAGGACAAAGGCTCCAACTTTCTACAATTCCCCACTGGCTATAAGCGCCCCAATGCATGAGCAAACCAAATTTCAAGTCCTGCCATTCCTGCAATCTTTCCTGTATCGCCGGGTCGGGATCAGGGAAATACTCCTGTTCCTGGCCTTCTGAGTTCAGCGAAATAATCAATAACAGCAATGCAGAAAAAAATCTCATGGTCTGGGTTTCGCTAAAGATATTAATCAATTTTTTTTCCCGGCAAGCATCCCGAATTCCAAACTAATGGTTTTGGTTTTTGCGTAAACAGAGAAGTATTTTCTTGCTAGTCATAAATATTCAGCCTTTGTTTCATAAAAATAATCACTAAGACTCCAATCTCTGCGTCAGTTAATTAGACAAAAACGTAGACAAGAATTGGCTATTATTGTCTATGCAATTGTCTATGTTTACAGTATGAAGCTCCATAGAGATTACCCACATTTAGTTTTCAGTAGCTCACAGTGGAAATTGTCCAGGCATTCTCAAATTATGCTTGGTCAATGTGTTGCTTACATCAAAGCCATTAGCAATACTCCAATAATGCCGCATTTTTATGATGAGTTGATGAGGCTTTCTTTAAGAAAAGGGGCCCAAGCGACGACGGCGATTGAAGGGAACACCCTAACTGATGAAGAAATTGCTAAACTTCAGGATGGGCAGCAGTTGCCACCAAGCAAAGAATACCAGCAAATTGAAGTTAAAAATATTTTGGATGCCTTCAATGAACTACTTGTTGAAATTGTCTACAACAATAAGGAACAATTGATTTCCCGAGATTTACTATTGAGATTTCACAAGTTAGTGGGGAAGAATTTAGGGGAACATTTCAGTGCCATACCAGGACGATTTAGAAAAAATGACGTTGTCGTTAGTACATATCGATGTCCTGACTACAGAGATATTGAGCCCTTAATCGAAAAATATTGTAAATGGCTCCGCACTGAATTTAAGTATGAGGATGGAGACCAACTTTTTAGTGATATTATTATTCAATCAATTGTTGCACACGTTTATCTAGAATGGATACACCCCTTTGGGGACGGCAATGGTCGGACTGGACGATTAATAGAATTTTATATTTTATCAAGAGGTGGGAGCCCTGATATTACTTTGCATATTTTATCCAATCATTATAACAACACCCGGCCAGAATATTATAGACAATTAGACAAAGCTTCTAAAACAAAAAGCCTTACTGAATTTGTAGCGTACGCTTTGACGGGATTAAGAGACGGGCTTCAACAAACCCTGGAGACAATTCAGGCAAGCCAGCTGCAGAATGCATGGCAAAAATTTGTTTATGATAAATTTGACGAAATAGCAATGGGTCAGAAGCAAGTTTTTAAAAGACGAAGGACACTAGGCCTTGAAATCCCGATTGACAAAAAATTTTCATTTGAAGAAATACCAGAACTAAATATAAAATTGGCCCGATTATATTCTAATATTTCTTCAAAAACACTTGGAAGGGATTTAGAAGAATTAATAAAAAATGAAATTATTGTAGTACAAGACGAGAAATATTTTGCAAACATCTCTGTTTTAAATAAGATGATTGCTAAGAGGAAGGGCTTGCTGGTCATTCGGTCATAACTATAAAGTCGTTTAAACGGGTGCCCATCAAAGTACATAGCTGCCTGCACACGTAAGTGGAGAATGATATATGGCGGAAAACAAATTATCTCAAAAGCAGGTCGTACTAATGTCAATTGCCAGCGGTATTGCTGTCGCCAATATTTATTACAATCAGCCGATCTTAAAAGACATACAGCAAACCTCTCACTCTTCTGAAGCCGAAGCCGGCATCATCGCCTTGCTTTCCCAGGCTGGTTACGGCTTAGGATTATTTTTCCTGACACCATTAGGTGATAAGATTCGACGAAAAAAATTGACGATTATACTTTTTCTTTTTTTATCAGTGGCGCTGGTTGCTATGGCATTTTTTGAGAACATTCATTTGCTCTGGATCTCCAGCCTGGCGGTCGGTTTGTTTGCCGTGGCTGCCCAGGTGATATTGCCGCTTGCTGCCTCACTCGACAGGGTGAGCACAGGGAAAACCGTTGGAAAAATTTTTAGCGGCATACTCATCGGCGTGCTGGCTGCACGGGTGTTGAGTGGCTTTTTAGCCAACAGGTTAGGCTGGCATTCCGTGTATCTTTTCGCCTGTGCCTTTGTGTTGATCATTACTATCCTGCTGAAAAAATATCTGCCCGATGCAGAGACCAGTTTCAGCAGCAATTACCTGAGCCTGCTGCAGTCAACCCTCTATCAATTTAAACGCTTTGTTGTTCTTCGTGTATCCTGCCTCGTTGGTGGGCTTATGTTCGGCGTTTTCTGTTCCTTCTGGACAAACATCACGTTTCACCTCAGCCGAAAACCATTTAATTATTCGCCGGAGGAGATCGGGCTTTTTGGCCTGGTAGCCATTGGCGGCGCCCTGGCTGCTCCAATATTCGGCAAGTCGGCTGATCGCGGAAAGTCACGGCGTTCACTCTTCTTTTCTATGTTGCTGGTGCTCGCCAGCGTCTTAACCATGCACTTTTTTGATACTTCTCTCGGCATCATCATCGCCGGTATATTTTTCCTTGACGTGGGCGTGCAGGCGGTACAAGTGACAAACGTTGCACGCATCTATGGGCTTGATGCGACATCAAACAGCCGCATCAATACCATCTACATGACTTGTTACTTTATAGGCGGTGCACTGGGTACCGCTTTGGGTTTGCTTTGCTGGCATTACGGTGGCTGGAATTTAGCCACCTGGCAGATGGTGGGTTTTGTGTTGCTGGCCATGTTGACACTATTTGTTAGTGGGAGAAAAGCAAAAGGCAGGGAGGGCAATTCTAAATAATAATTGCCGAAATTTTAAAACGGTGCATTTAAATCTATGTCGATAGCAAACACTTGAATCTTTCTCATTCGATTTTGTCAGTGTAGGGCAGAATGCATCATCTACAAAAGACCACTGCACCAAAAAGGAAGGTTTGCGCAACCTTACTGGTTTTTTTCTTATAAAAATCTTCCTGAATTGTAAGAAATTCATCTCTCCTGCGACTAACGTGGAAACGAAAAAATTTGATGGAAAAAGAATTCACTGCATTAATCAACAATCACAGGTCGCTCATCTTCAAGGTTTGCAATCTTTATTGTGATGAAGAAGAAGCGAGAAAAGATCTTTTCCAGGAGATCGTGCTGCAAGCCTGGAAATCATATCCAACTTTCCGTAAGGAGGCGCGGGTGACGACATGGCTTTATCGCGTGGCACTGAATACGGCCATCTCCAACTTTAGGAAACAATTGGTGCGGCCACAAAAGATTTCTCTTTCACTCAGCGAGCTGGAAATTCCTGACATGAATACAACTGATGAGAAAGAAAGACGCGGAGCGATGCACGAAGCCATAGAAAAGCTGTCCCAAATAGAAAAAGCGGTGACCCTACTTTACCTGGATGATCGATCCTACCAGGAAATAAGTGACATCATAGGCATCTCCATCAGTAATGTAGGCGTGCGCCTGACGAGGATAAAAAATAAACTAAACAAACTTGTAAAATCAGCAACATGACCATCGAACAATTAAAAACAGCCTGGACAGAATTTGACCAAAAACTTGCTAAATCGCAACGGCTGAACGATCAACTTATTAGCAGTATGCTAAAGGAAAGATCTCACTCAAGAGTCGAAAAAATCAGGAGAAATAATTCGCTTTACCTCTTGCTGATGTGTTTAAATATTGGACTTATTGCGGCCATCTTTGCCGGCAATCCTTTTGATTTCATATATGCGGTTCAGTTTATCCCCTATGGCCTTCTCGCCATCGGAGTCCTGCTCGCAATTACCTACCTGCTGAAATGTTTACAAAGCCTGAAAAGCAATATGATCGATACAAACCTCCAGGGCTTTCTGCGCAATACCATTGCTGCCTATGAAAAGAATAAAAAGATTCAACAGTGGTTTGGCATTTTCATTTTTGCCGCTGGTACGTTGACCGCCCTTTCCTTTCTGCCAAAAAAATTAGAACACAAAAGCGCTGGCCTGGCGATCGGCGAAACAGTTTTGATGATGACAATTACTGTTGCTATTTATTTTGTTGCTTACAAACTGGGGGCATTCAAAACCAGGGAGAAAGAAGGGTTTGAGAACGATCTTAAAGAATGGACAGCCTTGCGGAGTATTTCTTCCGAGCTGGAAGAAACAGCCTAATACTTTTTAGAACATTTTAGAAAAAAACCCAGAGGCGTTCAAGACCATCCGGGTTTTAATTTTCTATCTGTTTAATTCTCGTGCTTGCCTCGCTGGCTCACTTCATAGAGGAACCATATCCTGCGCTCTGCTCCATCGAGGAATTCCTGTAGTAAATTACTTGTCGGGGTATCGCGGGCTTTTTCCGTGATGTCAATGGCTTCGCGTTGAAGTTTCCCATTGTGCAAATTATCTGCGAGCAGTTCTGCAATCATATCTACTGGGGAAACAAAAATCTTCATTGTTATCCTTGATAGTTTGCAGTTGGGAAATATGAGTGATGCTTCGGATAGTTGTTCCGCCTATACGACGTATACGATCTGCGAGTACATCAATATGGCAAACAATTTGACGCAGGCATTGTTGAATCAAAAACTTAGACCATGGAAAACACAAAGCACAATATTGACGTGACCAAAGAGATTAAAGCCCCAGTGCACGCACTCTACGACGCCTGGGTGAAACCGGAAGAATTAAAACAATGGTGGAAACCGATGCACAAAGACCTGGTAGACGTAAAAAATGATTTAAAGGAAGGTGGACACTATGAATACATTTTTGCGGATGATGATTTTACCGTCGACGGTGAGTATTCGGAAGTAAAGGAGAACGAACGGCTGGTCTATACCTGGAACTGGCATTTGCCTAATGAAGAGGTGAATGAGGAAAAGTTCGAATTGACGATCCATTTTTCCGGCGATGATAAGAGTTCCTCTATACACGTGATCCAGCAAAGCTTTGACAATGAAGAGCTGATGAATCCCCATAAGGAGGGTTGGGAAAAAGGGCTAAATGATTTAAAAAATTATGTCGAATCTAAAGTCGGGGAATAAAACGTTGCGGCCGGACGCTGAAATTTCGAGATTTGAACCTCCAGGTGAAAAACATCTAATCAATAGCTCATTTCTTTACCGAAATCTTTAGTTTTTCCTTCAGCATTTGTCAGATGAAATAGTTTATTAACTGCGTGTAAAAATCTTCGGAATGGTGATATGTGGCGTGATTTTCGTACTAGAAAGCATATTAATTTCTAAACTAAATTTTCTATATGCACAAATTAACTCCGACACAGGTAATCAAAGCTTGGTCGCCTGAAAAATCCCGTTTCTATGATGTACTTCCGCTAATATTTCTTGCGGTTGCCCTCATGCTTATTTCTTCTTGTAAGAAAGCAGCGGAGGATCAACAATACAATTCTGCACCTGACGAGATCGGAGCTGCAACCAATGGTAAAAATGTAATTGGCATCAACGTAGTGTTTAAGACCACAATTGATGATGCTTCAATTGCGAAGTTGAAATCGTTCGGGAATATTTCTGAAGTTTTCCCAGTGATAAACGGAATTAGCATGCGTACTGCTTCAGGCAATTTAGAGACCATTCGGTCGCTGTCTTTTGTAAAATCTGCGTCTCCGGATGCTGAGCGCCAGGGTGGTCCTATTGATGCGGTTAGCGTGTCAGACTTCGCCAATGGGCTTAATACGTGGAACCTTGACGCTGTAAATGTCACAGACTTCCGAGCTGGTCGCACTATTACGCAGGATGGCTCGGGAGTTTATGTAGGTGTTTTAGATACCGGCCTCCCTGATTCATGGAGACAATATTTTCCCGAGGAAAGAATAGCGACCCAATATGCAATATCTTTTGGCGGTGGCGGACAGGATGCAGGGAACGTATCAACTCAACCTAACAAATGGGAGCATGACCAAAACTCTCATGGCGGGCATGTCACCAGCACCATAATAGGTTTCAACCTCCGCGGTACCAGCATAAATGGTGTAGCACCAAAAGCGACAATTATTCCCGTTAAAGTTTTAAATCAAAACGGGTCAGGCTGGTCTTCTGTGATTGCGCAGGGAATCTTATATATGGCCTCGCTCAAAGAAGGACCGCTGAGCGGTCACCCGGTTGTAATAAATATGAGCCTGGGGGGTTCGAGGCTTGATCCATTGGAAGAAGCAGCCATTGATTATGCCATCAGCAAAGGAGTCATCATTGTGGCGTCTGCTGGCAATTCCGGGACAGCCGGAATGGGTTATCCCGGCGCTTATGCACCGGTGATAAGTGTGGGTGCCGCGGGATGGAAAGGTGAATGGACGGTATCGAGCTGGTGGTATTCCACAGATGTAGCAGACCCGACAAATGTTTCAGATTTCTATATTACTGGTTTCTCCAGCCGCGAACTCCCTGGGCAGGACTTGGATGTTGTCGCACCGGGATCATTGGTTGTTGGCCCCTACCAGGTTAACAGCGGGCAGACATCTTACTATTTCCTTGGTGGCACTTCCATGGCCAGCCCACATGTAGCAGGCATTGTAGCGCTTATGGCTCAGAAGAAAGCGTCACTCACTGCTGGTGAAGCGGAAACTGACCTGGAAAATGCAGCTTTGCCAATGCCGGCCGGGTCTTTGGTTGTTGGCCTGTCGAATGGTACAACAACGACTAAAACCTGGGGCGATGATGCAACAGGACATGGGTTCATAACTGCCGATGCCGCGGTGGCTGCAGTGAACTAAAATTTACTGAAATTTTAAAAAAGCCGGAAGCGTGTACTTCCGGCTTTTTTATTTTCCGCGAAAGAGCTCACCTTTTATCAGCGAAAAATGATTTACATTAGATCAAATCGATAACAGATGCTTGTATTTATGAAGAAACTCTCATTGCTAATTTTCCCTGCTCTGGCAATTATTATTGCCTTTAGTTTTAATGTTAAAAACGACACCTTTTCAGCGAAGCGAGGTACCAATATCAGTCACTGGCTTTCACAGTCCAAGGCCCGCGGCGAACAGCGAAAAAACTATTTCACGGAAAAAGATGTGGCCTATCTTGCCTCACTTGGTTTCGATCACTTACGTATACCAATAGACGAAGAACAGCTTTGGAAAGAAAACGGGGAAAAAGATGAAGAAGCTTTTGGCTTGCTTACAAATGCCCTTGACTGGTGCAAGTCGAACAAACTGGATGCGATTGTGGATCTGCATATTCTACGCTCCCATCACTTCAATGAAAAAGAAAAGCCGCTGTGGACAAAGCCTGAAGCGCAGGAACGTTTCTTCCAATGTTGGCGTGACCTGTCAGATGCATTAAAAAAATACCCGGTAACTGATGTTGCCTATGAGCTTATGAACGAACCGGTGGCTGATGATCCAAATGATTGGAACAAACTGGTCGCCCGGCTTGTCACCATCATCCGCGAGCGTGAACCGGAGCGCAAGATCGTGATTGGGTCTAACAGGTGGCAAAGCGCTGATACTTTTGACCAACTCTCAGTGCCTGAAAATGACAAGAATATTATCCTCAGTTTTCACATGTACGAACCTTTCCTTTTGACGCATCACTCTGCTTCCTGGACGGGCATTAAAGATTACAACGGCCCTGTTAATTACCCGGGGGATATCGTAAAGAAAGATGACCTTGCCTCGTTTCCGGATAGCGTGCAACAGGCGGTGTTAAGAAACAAGTTGAATTACAACATCGACAGCATACGCAATCATTTCCGGAAGCCGATTGCTGTTGCAAAAAAATATAAACTTCCATTGTATTGCGGCGAGTGGGGCTGTTTAAATACCGTACCTGAGAAGGCCCGCATGCAATGGTATCGCGACATGATAACCGTATTGGATGAAAATAATATCGGCTGGGCTACCTGGGATTACAAGGGATCATTTGGCCTGGTTACAAGAGATGGAAAAGAGGAAAAAGAAATGATTAATATCCTTACCGGCAAATAGGTCGAATTTTTAGTGGTAACAAATCAACTACCACTTGTGATCGGCTTACACAAGTAGTATGTAGTTACGAATCAATCCCTCTTTTCTTACGCCGTCTTTTGATATCATATAAAATGATTGCCCCTACTATCAAAAGTGCAACTGAGGCATAAAGCAACACTTTTTTGATCAGCGCCGCTTTCACATCTGGCGCCACCGCTTCATGTACTTTATTTAAGAGCGATTGCTCGCCTGCTATTACGGTCGGTGCAATAAGACCGGCGTCATTAGGGCCGGTATAAACCAATTTTAAACCCCAGTCCAATTCATCCGGCAATTCCGGCAATTGGATTATGCCAGTGTTATCAGCCGCAAGCTTTCCACCTTCAACATCTTGCCAGGTGCCGTTTCTGGGATCAAACCACTGTGCATCGTAAAAGGCATTCAGCTTTGCTCCCCTGATCTTTGCTTGTGCACAACCCTTTTCAAAATAGGTAAGAAAAAAATTCTTATCCGGCGTACGGGCACAATACGCCCACCCCTCATAGCTAAGAATGTCCCGGGTTTTATTTGGGTAAACAAGATCAGGTAATGGCTCCAGGTTCTGGTATCGCGTACCTATTGAAAAGGCAAAAGTTTTCAGATGCCTCATCTCTGCGCCGGATTTCCACTGCATGGCTTCCCATAAATGGACCGGCGCCGCCGGCTCTATATCTCCGCCCCAAATACCTTCGGCACCATAAACGTGCCCTGCAAGACCGCCGGAAAGGAAGCTACCGTACATGCATGAACGCACAAATGCGTTGTCATCTGCCGTACCACCCTTAGCTCCACGGTCATACGTGTGCGCCTTCGATCCTCTTGAGTCTGTATAGCCTGCGTAGTATGGTTCGCCATTGAGGACCGGCAGGGGATATTTCGAATAAAAGACTTCCGTGAGGTACCAGTAGTTTACATGCTCACGTACATTGCCGATCTGGTGCAGCGTTACCCACGAACTGTCTCCCCAGTTTTCGAGCGTGGATGGATGTGCGTTGGCCGATAGCAGATTTCCGAAAGGTGGTAAGCCGTATTTTTTCTCTGCGGCAACAATCGCTTCTGCCCAATGGCCGGGCGTGATGGTTTCGCGGATAATATCCAGGTGAATAGGGCTGAGGACGGTGTTGTAAGCCTGGTAACGTGCATACATATAGCCAATATAGCGGGCGTAAGAATCAGGCCACTGGTAATGGCGAAACCAAAGCGGGCCTATATCACGGCGGGCAATCTCAAGGAAGGGAATAAACCCGTGTTCGTTGAGGTAGGCGATCTTCCGGTCGATGAATTTAAAATATGCCGGATTGATCTTGTCGAGGTCAGGAAAATAATTTTCGTAGCCTGGCACTTTTCCGGGGAAGAGGAACGGCCTGCCTCCTTCGTTATCCATGTTTTTGGCACTGCCATTTGAGCCGTACTCCATCCAGGCGGAGCGTAACGTTGTGCGTGCTGAATCTTCAAGCAACATTTGCCAGGGTTTGTCGTCGGTTTTCCAGTTAGGATAAGCGGCTACAAAACTCACCCAATTATATCCCTGCGCTTTCCTGTACCGGACATAATCTTTAAAACCTGCTCCCGGTCCCATCGGCTGCTCCTGGTCATCGTCGAGCCACCTGAACCTGTCAGTGCCTAAAGGAAACCACGTATCGCCTACAGCAAAATATGGTGTGCCATCGGCAAACATCAAGGCATGCTTGTTCGGCGTAGAACGGATAAAGCCGCGACGCAGCGGGTTTTCTTTTTTTTGATCCTCACTCCAAGGAAGGGTAGTAAAAGTTCCCTGCTTTTCTGTAAACCCCGGGTCGGCAGGCTGTGAGCCGCTTTTCCAATGCCATTCACCGGGTGCTATAGCGGTGACGCGTACCCGAAAAGTATCGCTGCCGTCCCAAAATCCAAACACCCGCTTTTCGAAGCCCGGTCCTTTTAAGTCTACCCAGACAGTTGCTTCCAGGTAGGGATTTTTATACTTGTTTTCAGCAATAAAAGTTAGCTCGTGCATCTCCCACACGTGCACCTGTTGTGCCAAGGTGACCTGAAAAGCAAGAGAGAAGAATATGATTTGAGTAACGATTTGAAATCTCATAACGATTGGCTGAGCTTATAGTTGATTTATCAACTCAAGATAAAAATTCTCTTTTTATGGTTAATGAAAGTGAGCAAATCTATTCCTTTCTCTGTCCCTCACCGCCTGCTCTTGCACAGGCGATGATGGTGACTATTATTGTCTGCGACAGTTTCTAAAATTGACAGGACTATCGTCCCAAAAAAAATTAACTCGCTATATTCACCAACCACAACGATTGCACATGCGGACCAATAAGCTCAGTACCGGTCAGGTGAAAGTTGCTGCAACCGGCTTTATCACGCTTTTTTCTATTGTCGGTATTCTATTCTATGGCCTCCCATTTTTCTATGATTTTTGGGTAAAAGATTTTGGCTGGTCGAGGGCGACGGTCACTTCCGGAAATGCATTTGCAAAAGTTGCAGTGGGCCTGCTTGGTTTTTTCGCCGGTTGGCTGATAGATCGCTTTGGGCCACGCAGGTTAATGCTGGCAGGAATTATCATGGGTGGGATTGCCCTGGTCGGCCTGAGCATGGTGAGCACACTCTGGCAATTTTATTTATTTTATGTATTTAACGCCCTCGCTTATATGTGTGCCGGCCCCCTACCCAACCAGGTGCTGACTGCCCGCTGGTTTGATAAGTCACGGGGTAAAGCCATGGGCTTCGCTTATCTTGGGATAGGCGTTGGCGGTATGTTAGTTCCGCAGATCGCCCGCCGGCTAAACGCGGAGTTTGGCTGGCACCAGGCGTTGATGGTTTTAGGAATAATGACTGTACTGATTTCCTTCCCCGTTGCCTGGCTGGTAAAGGAAAAGCCGACAATAATATCATCACCTGCCGTTAGTGAACAACCATTTTTACCCCTGAAGAAGATCGTTAGGGGTTGGCCTTTTTATCTCTTGCTTATCGGCAGCATGTGCTCCATCGGCGCCGTGAGTGGCACCAATCAAAACCTAAAACTTTTTTTTAGCATAGACCTAAAGTATTCGCAGGCAGAGGCAGCAAATGTCCTTTCGCTGGTGTTGTTTGCCAGCATCATTGGCAGGCTGCTCATGGGTTGGCTGGCAGACAGGTACCCGAAAAAATATGTGATGATGTTGGTTTATTCGCTCGTCGCCGCTTCTATCCCCTTGCTATATTTTGCCAATTCTCCCGGTGTTGTTTACCTGTTCGCATTTATCTTCGGTATCGGCCTTGGCGGCGACTATATGATCATTCCGCTGATGGCAGCGGAACTCTTTGGCGTGAAAACGATGGGAAGAGTGATGGGCCTCGTGCTGACTGCGGATGGAATTGCTGAGGCGGTTGCACCAATGTTGGTCGGCTGGCTTAGAGACAAAAGTGGAAGTTATGCAAATGGCTTTGCTGCCTTGATCGTCTTTGCGATCGCAGGAATAATTGCAGTGATGCTGTTGCCGAAGAACTTAAAAACTATCTCACGTGACAACCCCCAACAACTGGCTGCTATTTCGGCTAAGTGAATAATAGATTCAAAATTGAAAAAGATTATATCTCAACATGATCGATTTAACAACGCGATTAAAGCCAACTGATCTCGCGAAAACACTCCATAATTTCTGGGAGGTTTCTGCAAGAAAAATCAAACGGATAGAAGACGAGTTCGATGAAAAGCAGGGCTCACCAGTCTTTACGGCGGCCGGTAAATATACCACCCGGGGCTGGACCGAATGGACACAGGGCTTTCAATACGGATCGTGCATTCTGCAATATGATGCTACAGGTGATCCTTACTTCTTAAACCTGGCAAAACAGAAAACTGTTGAAAAAATGGCCGGCCATGTAAGCCATACGGGCGTGCATGACCACGGATTTAATAACGTGAGCACCTATGGTAACCTGCTCCGGCTTATGAAGGAAAACAAAATACCATTCAACGAATGGGAACAAAACTTCTATGAACTTGCGCTCAAAATTTCAGGGGCGGTGCAGGCGGGTCGCTGGACGACGATAAAGAATGGCGGTTTCATCCATTCCTTCAATGGTCAACATTCCTTGTTTGTAGACACAATTCGATCCTGCCGGGCCTTGATCATCAGCCATTGCCTCGGCCACCAGTTGCAAGCCGAAGGCGACGTAAAAATCAACCTGCTTGAAAGAACCATTCAACATCTAAAGGCAACAGCAGCGTATTCGGTATTTTATGGTGAAGGCCGTGACATCTATGACGTTTGGGGCCGTACGGCGCATGAAAGTGTTTTTAATGTCCGTGATGGAAATTTCCGTTGCCCGAACTCCCAGCAAGGGTACTCAGGGTTTACCACCTGGACGAGAGGACTTGCCTGGGCGATGTGTGGCTTTGCGGAGCAACTGGAGTGGTTTGAAACTGTTGACGAAAAAGATGTGAGAGATTTTGCGGACAAGGAAACCGTTATCGCATTTATGCTGAAGGCAGCAAAAGCATCCTGCGACTTCTACATCGAAAATTCCTGTACCGATGGCATTCCCTATTGGGATACCGGCGCACCCGGTCTTTCCCGCATGGGCGACTATTTGAACACCGCGTCTGATCCCTATAATGATCATGAACCGGTGGATAGTTCGGCGGCAGCGATTGCAGCGCAGGGCTTATTACGGTTAGGGAAATACCTGAAACAAAAAGATGACACTAACGGCGACCGCTACCTGCAGGCAGGACTTGCGGTCGTCAATACGCTGCTCCGGGAGCCTTATCTCAGCACCGCCGACACTCACCAGGGTCTTATTTTACATTCGATCTATCACCGGCCCAATGGCTGGGACCACATACCACGCGGCAGTAACATACCAAACGGCGAAGCCAGCATGTGGGGCGACTATCATGCCCGTGAGGTATGTCTTTACCTGCAGCGGGAAATCAACAAGGAGGAATATTATACTTTCTTTAATTGCGTGCAATGAGCCCCAAAGAACTCAATGACCTTTCCCGGCTGTGCGTACACACCATCACCACTAAACCATGGAAAATAGAAGAGGCTGTGAAAAATTATGCGGCCCGCGGTATCAGTGGTATCACCGTATGGAGAGATGCACTAACTGAAAGGGATATACGACAAACCGGCAATTTCATCCGCAGTCACAACCTGGAGATTGTCTCGCTCTGCCGGGGCGGATTTTTTCCAAACAAGGATAAGGCTAAACGTGCAGAAGCCATCGACGATAACAAACGTGCCATCGACGAAGCTTCCGCTCTTGGGGCGCCGCTCATCGTACTTGTTTGCGGAGCTGAGCCGGCGCAATCGCTGGAAGACTCACGGGAACAGATACGCGAAGGAATAGAGGCTGTCCTTCCCTATGCCAACGACGCCGGAATAAAGCTGGCCATCGAGCCGCTGCATCCTATGTACGCAGACACACGTTCTGCGATAAATACGCTGGCGCAGGCAAATGATTTGGCTGAAGCAATCCACTCACCAGGAGTTGGCGTTGCCGTGGATGTTTATCATCTTTGGTGGGATCCATATTTGCAGCAGGAAATCAAACGGTGCGGAGCGCATGGCAACTTATTCGCCTTTCACATTTGCGATTGGAATTCACCAACTTCCGACCTTTTGCTGGATCGCGGCTTGATAGGAGATGGCTGCATCCCTGTACGGCAGATCCGGTCGTGGGTGGAGGCGGCGGGCTTTGAGGGGTTTATCGAGGTAGAAATATTTTCAAATAAATACTGGCAAATGAGCCAGGCAGATTTCCTGGAAAAAATAATAAAAGCTTACAAAGAAAATTCCTGAGCAAATGAAGCAACATACAGTAGGAATCATCATGAATGGCGTTACCGGGCGCATGGGAACAAATCAACACCTGCTGCGGTCGATCGTGGAAATTATCAAGCAAGGGGGCGTCCGCGTCGGCCCCGGAGAAACGATCATGCCTGATCCAATACTTGTTGGAAGGAATCAAAACAAACTTGAAAAATTGGCGGAATTGTCGGGCATCACAAAGATGACGACAAGTGTGGAAGATGTACTGAAGGATAAAAACTACCCCATATATTTTGATGCGCAGGTCACGGGCAGAAGGGCAGACGCCGTCCGCGAGGCGGTAAAGGCGGGAAAACATATTTACTGCGAAAAACCCATCGCCGTTGACACGAAGACTGCCATGGAACTTTATAAGCTTTGTAAAAAAGCAGGCGTAAAAAATGGCGTTGTGCAGGACAAACTTTGGTTACCGGGAATTTTAAAGATCAGGCGGCTCATTCAACAAGGCTTCTTTGGCGACATTCTTTCCTTGAGGGGAGAGTTCGGTTATTGGGTTTTCGAAGGTGATACCATACCGGCGCAACGGCCATCCTGGAATTACCGGAAGGAAGATGACGGCGGAATAATATTCGATATGCTTTGCCATTGGCGATATGTGCTGGACAATGTTTTTGGAAAAGTAAAGTCTGTTTCCTGTGTTGGTGCAACACATATACCTCAACGCATAGACGAAAACGGTAAGTCATACAAATGCACCGCTGATGATGCAGCCTACGCCACCTTTGAATTGGAGAATGGCATCATCGCTCAATTCAATTCTTCCTGGACAGTGCGTGTAAGGCGCGACGATTTGCTGACGCTGCAGGTGGATGGTACCAAAGGTTCCGCCGTTGCGGGTCTGCGTGACTGTTATATTCAGCATTATGGAAATACGCCAAGGCCGGTTTGGAATCCTGATATCCCGCAGCCCATTAATTTTTACGAAGGTTGGGCAAAAGTGCCGGAACAGGAA
>JBBQSI010000011.1:0-18601 GCA_038213975.1 Chitinophagales bacterium | reverse complement strand
GATGAGATTTTTGAAACTTGATGATTGCTTCTTCTCCGTTTTGCCATCTCTGTCCGAAGAATTCAGATCATTTGTGAGGGCGAAAATACGAGTCTTAACCTCCTGCATCTCGGTCTTATCGTAGTTCGGTAAACACAACAGCACGAGAGAATCGTTTTGGATCTTTCGTTTTACGTACTTATAATGAATTCCGTTGATTTTAATCTGGCCATTGATGCGCTCAAAGTTACGCCAGCTAACCTGGTATGGCAGTGATATGTTGACTTTTAACTCGATCAGGTCTTCTTCGTCATAATCTCCCAGGTCCAGCTTTGCTTCCAGTTGACGATCATTGGAATAATCAAAATAGCTTATAACAAGGCGATACCCAACCCAATTGAATAAGAGGATGCCAAGAAGCAATATAGCGGCTAGTTTTTTCAAGTTTCATAAACAAGATAATAAATTTTTGGATTTTTTTCTACAATAAATTGAATCCATTTTAAACGAAGTTTGAATCCTGCCGGGCAAATTTTTGCTGAGCCAATCTGTTTTTGTTCTCTTTAAAAAAAAGAATTGCTTTTTAATGAGATCTGGCGAATATTTTATTTCTTAACCGCTATTCAGAAAACGTAAAATTATATTGTTGGAATTGTAATCCCTGTTGTTCTTACCATCAACTGTTACCGATGCAGTCGGATAGGATTCTGATTAATAAAAAATGAAAAAAATGATTGCTTTTGACAAAGATCGACTCGCTGGATCTTTGTGTTGATGTCTCTCTTGGCGAGGCCCTTGGCCACCAGGTAATTCAACAAAACCGTCTTTCCAAGCCAAACGGTAGATGCTCCCTCAATAGGTTCATGAAATTCAAATCCTTCTCTGTCCAACAGCACTGATTTTTCCAGCGTCATTGTTTTAAGGTTTACAATACAATGGGTAGTACCGTAACGCATAATGCCAACAATAACACCATTGAATATGTGAAGTTTTTCATCTACAATATTTGCTGCGAGAGTAAGTCCTTCATCACTCATTACTTCATGGTTTTTGTCAATGGCTATTTCTTTTACCAGTTTCATTTCGTGGTTATACTGGCTAATAACAATACCGTCTCTGTATCTTCGTGATGCTGTAGGCTTATCGAAAGTGGAATAAGAATGCTGCATTTCTTTAACCAGAATGATCTTATCAGCCAATTGAACAACTCGAACGATTTTCAGATCTTCGATCATGTTCTTATTGCCTGCTTTTACACCATCAATTTTAATCCAGTCAAGACTTTTGGAATATTCTTTTGTCGACTCCTGCAAATGGCTTTGTACTTTTTTAGTGCTGAAGTCAAAACGCAAAATACTATTCGCTCGTTTTTTTTCACTCAAATGGTTGATCGTAAAAATAATGGCTTCAGGATTATTTTTATCGATCCTAAGTAAGGGAAATATGCCCGATGCTTTACTATCGCCCAGTGACCGGGAAAGTTTCTCTGATTTTTCAAATCCGGGACCAAATTTCTGAACAACGATATCAGTGCCGGATTGGGAAACCAGAAAGGATTCGCCTGCCTCATTCACCTGCTCTCCAAAAAACATATTATTAAGAAAGGACGAATTGATGGGAACAATTTTTTCTGTGTTTAACTGGTTGTCCAGATAAATTGCCTGGAAGTTAGAGGTTTCTGAAGGCAGATCCTTTCTTACTGTTTCCATTGAAAAGCTCATGTTTCGAATGGTTATATGGTCGATTTCACTGGAAGGTCGTTTTGCAATTCTTGCTTCCAAATGCTTTTTTATAGTGTTGGTATAGATTAGCTTATCAGCAATAATATTCCCATTTTCAGGATTTAACAGCGCTGCATGCAGTTCTTTCACAATAATTATTCTACCGATTTCACTTTCCCAATCAGGAGTATACAGAACGAAGATGTTACCATTCTTTAATGCTGTTCCTAGAATATAACCTCCGATCGGTTTTTCCCATTTGGCCTTTCCGGTTTTGAGCATTTTAACCAAACCAAATTCTTTTCTTTTATAGGTTACCGGAAGAATAGCTTCCGATTCATTGAGATATAGAATTCCATTTTGACATTGAAAGGCTGTTCCAAAGTTGAATGCAATATTATCTGCAGTTTCGATAACTCTCCATTCGAGTTCCGGGGAAGCACTGTGTGATTTTTGAGCTGTAATAGGAGCAAAGAAATAAAAGGTAGTAACGAAGACTAATACTAAAGCTTTCATGCTAAGGGTTTGGGATTGGGGCTAAAGATAATGAAAAGAGAATAACACAAGTTGGGAATAACGAATGGCTCAAACTTCGTATAGGAACGATGGGTGTAGCCTATCGCTTACCCGAGGATAATGTAGCGTATCAGATCCGGCTCTTAGCAATCAAGACCAATCTATAAATATATGGGATAATCACTCAGAACAAACTACATACATCTTGCCTATGATGAACGCTATGTTTGGGACTAGCGGCGATTAGGAAGCTCAGAACGCAGGGCTGTCCGAACATTATTCAGATTTCTTCTCTTTTCACATTCCAACCCTTCACTATCAGAACTGCCGCCACAAAATAAAAAAACAGGATAAAGTATGATACCTTATCCTGTTTCAAAACAGATTGAGTCAAAAAACTTATTTCGCGGGGATAATATCTATAATCACTGTTCTGTTATAGAATCTTTCTTCCGGAAGATTATTTTCGAAAGGCGATACACCGGAATCTTCACCAAATCCAAAGCTTTCAAACTTCACTCCGGTTTTTCCAGCTTTCAATAAAGCAGCTTCGATAATATCTTTTGCTGCTTTTGCTCTCTCGAGCGACAACGACTGATTGTATTTTTCGTCACCAATCACATCAGTATGACCATGGATGATTACTGTACTATTGTTACCAATCAGCGGGGTTACAATTTCTGTTAGAAAAGTCTCATGTGCTGCAAGCGTTTTCGATTGATCGAAGTCGAACAGGATACTATAACGCAATCCTTCCTGCTTCGGATCATCGGTCTTAATCAGTGTTAGCATGCTTTCTTTTCTGATCGATTTTCCGCTTTTTGTTTCACCCAGCATTGCAATCTTGTAATTGCCATCAGACCTGCTACCCAGGATTGTTTTGCCGGCAATGGATGCCTGGGTGTTTGTATAAGGTCCGTAGTGTTGCACTGTTCCTTTGTCATCAGTTACTTCAATTTTCCATGAATCAAGCAATTCATCTGCACCATTCACTGTAAAAATTACGTGGCTGTCTAAAGGATCGGAATATACTCCTTTGATTTGTACTGGCTTTAAAATGGGTGCTGCGCTTCCTCCAACCTGTAATAATAATTCTGGAGAAGTACTGGTGATATCTACTCTACGGTCGCCTTCGCGCAGCAAGCCTAGTTCTTTTGTTCCTCCGGGTTGTTCTGAAGGATTCAGCGGTTTGGCTCTTCCTTCTGTAGCTATTCTAGAGCCATTAATTCCGAAGGCTGATACCAGGTATTGTTTTACATTTTCTGCAAGTAGCTTGCCTTCAACCGGGTTTTTATCGGATGCTCCTGTCAAAGTAATAGTGGTTCCAGGATTTGAACGCATGCGGTCTCCAAGTATATTCAAAATATTATGATATACAGTTAACTGCCTGGATGAACGACCCTGGTTGAGATTGGAAGGTTGACTTTCTTGCAATTGTTCTTCCCTAAATGCCGATGCATCGCTGTTGTTTAATTGAACATATCTTTCCGGGATGCTTGTTGAGCCGAGGTTAAAGAATACTGAATTGCGAAGTACAAATGATTCTTTCACATTCCGGTTTACAGGAACCAGTTTTGGTGCACGTACTGAAAACTCTACCTCTTTTTCAACAACAGGGAGAACCATTACTGCTTCTTCAACAACTTCAGCAGCTGTTGATTTTTTGCTTGTACCAAATTTGATTGCGATTCCCGCACGGACTGTGTACAACGACCAGGATTCTTCTGACCGTGGTTGATGACCAAGGTCTGTGAGAAAAGATGCGAATGGTGAAATCGTCACTTGTGTTCGGTTGCTTCTTGCAGAAACGGGGATGTCGATACCTGCACCGGCCTGTGCCGAGAAAACTGTTCTTCGAACATCACTCCAATCAGCCTTTCTATCTTCCTGTTTTTCCTGCGTGTACATGAAAGATTTGCTGGTATTAAAACTGATTGTGGGTCCAGCAAATAAATAAAACTTAGAAGCAAATGGTGCCAGCCTGATGGAAGGCTCTATAGACACATAGCTGATATTGGTCGATAGATTTGCCTCGCAGTCGCATGGTGCCATTACAGCGTCGAATTTACCTCCGCGGTTATCGTATCCAATGTTTAACATACCACCTAACACGTCGTTGGGTCGATATTCGGTTAGTAAAGACAGGTAGGGCTTAACACCGCTCCCTTTGTGGAAAGCTGCAGGAGTGGAGAATTCATTATTAAGCATTTGTGTGGTACCGCGGTAAGTATTAAAATTTGCCGCACCGGAAGCGCCGAACCACCATACCGGTTTGGGTCTTATTGGAAGGTTCCGGGTTTGGTTTTGGCTATGGCCGGTAAGGCCTCCAATTAAGGATGCGAAAAGCATCACTGCTATCTTTTGCCTGGAATTCTGAAATCGTAACATAAAAAATATTTTTGAATATTGTATTGAGCTGAATAAGTTAGATCGATAGTTATTGAGGAAGAGGTAATTGCTAAGAAACCATTTAATTAATCCGGTACATTAATGGTTGTATTCACAAGCGTAACAGAAGCGTTGAGAGAAATTGCTCTGCCATCTAAAACAGTTTGTACTGCATTGCCTGGGGTAGAGAAGGTTACTCCTGCCGAAGCAATAATATTACCTACCATTACACCGCCACCAGCGCCATTGATTGTTGCAGCACTACCAACATGCCAGTATACATTTTTCGGTAATCCTCCATTGATCATCTTCACACTTCGTGCGCCATCTGGTCCGGCAATACCTACCGTAAGTCCGGCAGCAGTTTGGAATATCCATACCGCATTCGGGTCGCCTTTCGCGTCGAGTGTAAGATCTCCGTTCGATATTTTAAACGTTCCACTGGCTGATTGATAAATACCGGGAGCTAATGTGAGTCCACCGAGTTCACCTGCACCTGGGTCTGTGCCGCCTGGTTTTGAAGCAGGAGATATACTTAAATACATATCAGTAGCATCGGCTAAACCTTCTGTTGCAATATCGAATGATGTACCATCGCCCGGGGCAGGAGGTGCTGAATAAATTCTTCCTTTTACCAGTCCTGTATTTAGCGGTGTTTCGGTGTAAATATCACCTGTTGTTCCATCATGAAAACCGGTTATCAGTGTTGAAGCGCCGGTAGTACCAATGCTTCCATTATTAATAACTGTATTCAAACCCTGGTTTGTTATGCCTGCACTTCCACCGAAAATTCCGAAAAGTAAAACACTGCCCATTGTTGGCGCTGCTACTGCTGCTTGCTCGGTCGTAAAATTCCAAACAAAATCACTTGAAATCGCATTGCCAGCGAGGTCTTTTGCAGCGGTTGTTATAGTGCCTGTATAAAGCGTGTTGTAAGCAAGAGCCGCAGAAGGTACAAAAGTAAGTGTAGTTCCTGTATAACTTAACAGGCCCGAAATAACAGTAGTTCCTTGCATGAGTTGGAAGGTGCTATTGTTGATCGTAGTTGAATCCATGGCCTCACTAAATGTAGCGGTTACGCTTGTCTTCAAATCCACACCTGTTTGCCCATTTGAAGGAATGGCTGAAATAACAGTAGGTGCAGTAAGATCCGGAGCAGGTCCAGTTGTAAAAGTCCACACATGATCACTAATCATAGCGTTGCCTGCAGGATCCTTTACACCGGAAACGATGGTAGCGGTGTAAGTGGTATTTGGAAGCAAATTTGTTGCAGGAGAGAAACTCACTTCAACTCCGGTATGACTCACAACCCCTGCAATGTTTGTGGTACCATCATTTACAGTAAAAGTGGTAGCGTTAACGGATGAAGAATCCATTAATTCATTAAAGCTGGCTTTGATAGCAGCATTGAGGTTAACACCGGTTGCTGCATTCGCCGGGTTAGTAGATACAACAATTGGACAAACGCCGGTTTGTCCTGTTTCTTCAATTACTTTTTTACATCCTGCTGCAAATAATACCAGGAGTGAAAGCACGAACCATCTGTTAGAGAATAGTTGCCACTGCTTTGATTGTAAGCACTTACGCGGATAACGAATTAGATTGGTTTTCATATTGTATGTTGAATTTTATAGCGACTCCTTTTTATTAGGACCGCAAACCCTTAAACGTACAATGATGAAGAATTAATCTGTTGAAGTATTACATGATTGCGAGTAATCCGTTACATTATTCACACGTCTTTAAGGGTATTTTCTGACTGCTGATGCTGCTGCCGGTATTGCGAAGGTGTGAATCCTGTAATCTTTTTGAACTGGTTCGATAAGTGACCAACACTGCTGTAATGAAGTTTGGCCGCAATCTCTGTAAGCTTACATTCGCCGCTTGCAATGAGTTCCTTTACACGTTCAATTTTCTGGTTTATTATAAATTGCTGAATCGGAATTCCTTCCAACTCAGAAAAAACATTCGCCAGATATGTATAATCGTACTGAAGTTTATTGCTGAGGTAATCGGAAAAGTTTGTTTGTAAGCGTTCATCGGTATAATGGATCAGTTCCAGAATTTCGTTCTTAATTTTTTCAATCAATAAGTCTTTTCTGTTTCTAATTATATCAATCCCAGCCGGGTTTTGCTCTTTTTGTCGACTGAGATCCTGCATCACCCCTATTAAGCGGTATGCACTACCATCAGCATTACGGAATATGCTTGCCCTGTCGAACACTCTTGCAATTGAACCATCTGCCCTGATAAAACGGTAAGCATGTTGCCAGTGTATTGCCAACGTGGTAATGGCAACCTGCAATCCTTGAATAACCGCTTCCATATCCTCAGGATGAACCCGGTTGCTCCAGTCTGCCAGGTTCTGGTAATTGTTGTTTGTATATCCAAATAATTCTTCGAAACCCTCACCCATAAAAATTTCATTGGTAAGCACGTTCCAGTCCCAAATCACACTAAAAGAAAGTTTTGCGGTAAGTAAAAACTTTTCTTTGTCTTTATCCTGGATAGTGGTTTGTTCACTCACTTTACTCTCCAGTTCCTGCAACCTGCTAACATCATGGATTGCACCGACCAGGCGTATAGCTTTCCCACTTTCATCCCTGATAATACAAGCACGACTTGTTGTATTGGCAACAGAACCATCCAATCTTTTCAACAGGTAAGAGTCATTCCAGCTTTTGCCATTTGAAGCAAGTATTTGAAATAACTTCTTCTTCACGATGTCTTTATCCTGCGGCAATAAGCAGTGCGTGAAATGAACAAACCGCACCTTATTATTTTCCAATCGATAGCCAAACAACTCTTCAACACTATCACCAACATAAATTTCTCCGGTGCTTACATCCCAATCCCACATAACATCGTAAGATGTTTTACCGATATTCCTGATCAGTTCATTATATTCTTCCAGCTTTGCATCCGCTTTCGCCAATGCAATTAGGATATTATCCGCTACAATCTTTTCTTTCCTGCTGTCAATCGCCTCCTGCTTTGATTTTGTAAGAAGCACATTGGCTGCAACAATTTTTCCGTTTTTCTTATCACGCTCTTTCTGTTTGAGTATGCTTTCACGCATATTCGAAAGAGTGGTAATCGATTTTTCAGTGCCATCTTCTACAAAAACAGCAGAGGTTATTTCGCAGGGTATATCAGTACCGGTTTTGTGTATCGCTGTGATGGAGGCGATCGACTGACCTGCCTTCTTACTATCCCTCAACATTTTTTTGAAGCTGCGTTCGTTAATCCTAAAAATATCGACACGTGTTTTATTCAATAATTCGCCTTTTGAATAACCGAGCAGTTCACAGGCTGCGTTGTTAGCAGAGATGATGGCCCCCGTGCTAACGATGGATATTATGTTTGCCTGTAATGAATTCTCGAACGCAAGTTGATGAAGTGTATCCGCTGCTACAGATCCTGATTGCTCACTACGACGAGGCTCCTTGTTTTTCATATCATTCTATTTCGTTCAGCTCAGGGAGGGGTACATGGAAAGGTAATCGTTATTTATATACATAGCCTGAAATCTGGGTGAAGGCGGCAGATAATCTCTTCACCGGGGTAGCAAAAAGCGATCAATTCATTTTGGGGGATGAACAACTATTCAAAGGATGCTTAAAATTCCCGTCGGAAGAGTCCACATATAATTGTGGGCAGGGTTTTCCCATCTTATTTCAAAATTGGCTTTCCATTCGGGGAAATTCCGCCCTAACGCCACTGGTATGAAAGCTGCATTTCTATGGAGATTATTGAACGCAAACAGCCGATTTTAGATCTCCTTCAATATGATTTACAACGAAGAAACTGAAAGCAGCGATTGAGAAGCTGTTCATCAACACTCATAAATTTAAAAAATTTTCTATGCAAATGAAACAGAATGGAATGTACGCTCTAATAACTGGCGCATCTGGAGGGATAGGTTATGAACTAGCTAAACTTTTTGCAAAAGAGGGTTACAATATTATTGCCGTGGCACGAACCGAACAGGATCTCCAGAAGGTGGCTGCTGAAATCACCAGCAATTATGGTGTTAAGGTAAAAGTGATATCAAAAGACCTGTTTGGCGAAAAGGCGGCCAGCGAGTTGTATGAGCAGGTTAAACAAGAAGGGCTTGAAGTGGAAGTACTTGTTAACGATGCCGGACAAGGTGTATATGGTTTATTTGTTGACACCGACATTGAAGATCAAATGAAAATCGTGCATTTGAATATCGTTTCACTGACGAGACTCACCTATCATTTTGTAAAAGACATGAAAGCCCGTAACAGTGGAAAGATTTTGCAACTGGCTTCTGTAGTGTCCGAATTGCCTTCGCCCTACCAGGCTGTGTATGGTGGTACGAAAGCGTATGTTTTAAGTTTTACAGAAGCTTTGATTAGCGAATTAAAAGATACCAACATTACCATCACCGCATTGCAGCCCGGGGCCACTGATACCGACTTTTTTAATAAAGCCGGCGCTGAAGACTCAAAGCTCGTAGCTGACAAAAGCAAGCTTTCTGATCCGGCCGAAGTTGCCAAGGATGGATTTGACGCTTTGATGAAAGGTGATGATAAAGTTGTTTCAGGTTTTAAGAATAAAGCGCAGATGGCAATGTCGAATGTTGTACCGGATACAATGCTGGCCAACCAGATGAAAAAACAGTCTGAACCAGTTGATAAGAATAAGAAGTGAGGTCTCTAACAGATAAAGTTTAATAGCAAAGTTTTCGGCAATATATTTTAAACCACGTATCAACTATAAAATATGAAAGCGGCAGTAATCCACGGACCACGGAAAGTTCAATGCGACAATGTAGACGATCCTAAAATCGAAGAACCAAGAGATATTATTTTGAAGGTAACGGCAACGGCTATCTGCGGATCCGACTTGCATATCTACTCGGGCGGTTTTCCCCAGCCCCGGCCAATGACACTTGGACATGAGTTCATGGGTATTGTAGAGGAATTGGGTTCAGCAGTTACAAATCTTAAAAAAGGTGATCGCGTGGTTGTACCATTTCCGGTAGCCTGTGGTACCTGCTTTTTTTGTAATCATCATCTGCCGGGTCATTGTGAAAATTCCAATCCTGATAACTATGGCCCGGAAGGTGGAATTGTAACCGAGAAGGGCGGCGCATTGTTTGGCTACACTGACTTATATGGCGGTTATGATGGCGGTCAGGCAGAATATGTTCGGGTTCCTTATGCAGATTTTGGACCCAGAATCGTTCCGGATAGTTTAACAGATGAGCAGGCATTATTTCTGACGGATATTTTTCCAACAGGATATACGGGTATCGACTGGGGAGAAGTGAAAGGTGGAGAATCGGTTGCTATTTTTGGTGCCGGTCCGGTTGGTATAATGGCTGCTAAAAGCGCTTGGCTAAGAGGGGCTGCCAGGGTGGTAATTGTTGATACGGTTCCATATAGGTTGGCAAAAGCCAAATCAGCAGCAAACTGTGAAACCATTCTGTGGGAAGATGGAGCGAAAGATGTTGTTGAACAAATCCGCGCGATGACGGAAGGAAGAGGTGCCGATGTAGTAGTGGAGGCTGTAGGATTTGAGCCTGACAGAAGTCTGCTCGACCGGGCGAAGGCCGTAGTTAATCTTGAAAAAGGTTCGCCTAAAGTGCTGGAGGCCTGTATGAGTGCTGTCCGTCGGGGAGGTATTGTTTCTGTTCTCGGCGTTTACCCCGCAACGTATGATAATTTTCCAATCGGTCAATTCTTCGACAAGGGTATTACCCTTAAAGGTGGTCAGGCTCCTGCTCATAAGCATATTGATGCCTTACTTAAATATGTTGTTGAAGGCAAAGTAAAACTTGATGATATCATTACGCATCGTTTGCCATTGACAGAAGTTGCGCATGGGTATAAGATCTTTAAAGAAAAAGAAGAAGATTGCGTTAAGGTAGTTTTGATACCTTGATGCGTTTGGGAATTTAATATGTTGAATTGATTCTTTTTGGAATTATCTTTTCACTTTTCCTGGTAAAAACCAGTCAGCATAAAATCAATGGTAATATGATTAAGAGCGGTCCGCGAGGCCGCTCTTGGTCGTTGTTGATTATTTGGCTTCGGGGTATATGAATTGTCTGTTTTGGTACGATACCTGAAATCCGAAACCAGTGAAAATGTAACTGCATACCCCTGTAATGGCCATTGTAGTAAATTGTTTATGGTCCAGGATATAAGGAAAGGATATACAGAACCATTTTTGTAGCATCTTCTTTTGACAATTCAGTATGGGCTAGCATAACCGTATTGCCCCAAACGCCAGTTCCACCAGTAATGATTTTTTGGGAAAGCATTGATACGAATGCTTTTGTTGCAGGGTAGCGACGTGCAATATCCGTAAATGCTGGCCCCATTGACTTACGGTCTATTTTATGGCAGGTATAACAATTCGAATAGGATATCAGTACTTCACCTGCCTGGCGGGTACCGGTCAGTATAGAATCACTTACTCCCGGCAGGCGTTCAATCTTTTTATTGCTAAAAACTTTTACATTTTCAGGGGCCTCCTTGCATGCAGCAATGCAGGTAATGATTAGAAATAATACAGTACCAGGATAGATCATCGTTCCAAATGACGGGAGTGCCGGCTTCATAAGCATAAAAATACACATACATCAGTTTTATTCAAACAAGGTTTCTTTGTCCATCGCTGTCATTGATTTATGCGATCACGCCAGTATTCATATGAAAATTCCGAAGACGATACCTGTTGCCTGAAACCTGAAGTCCAAAACTCAAATCTCAGGAAACTACTTAACTCAAATACTGTGTTGCTTGAAGTACAAATAAATTCATATGGCTTAGATCTGTACTCGATAATTGTATTAATTTCAACTTTTCGCAAAGCAGGGGCGTTTCGGAGAGCAGCCAAACCTTAATTATCATCTTGAGACTTGCATAAATAAAAGCGCAGAGGTCAAATCGGTCCCGCACTCAGCGAGATTTTTTCAACAATGTTGCAAAAAAAACTGATACATTTGTTTTCGTGAACCCAAAAAGTACCAAACTGCTTCATAAGCTGACCGCTGGCTTTTTCCTTTCATTGATGCTTTTTATTCACATTGGAAAGCTGGTACACCACCATGACTTTAAGCCCGGCATCGCTAAAGAAACAGGCTATGCTAGACAGTCATCACTAGAAAACAACTGCGATGTTTGCGACTATTACTTTGTAAAAGATTCGCACAACGAAACTGCTTCGATACAAATAGACCCCCCATTCTATAAACTTCCTTCATACACTGATTTTCTTTCCCAACTTTTTACTTCCATCGGTCTTCATTCGTCCGACCGGGGGCCTCCTTCATTAGTTTAAAATACATTATCAGCAAGGCTTTCGGGCTTACCCTGCCTGCTTGACTCTTTTCTATATTGTAAACTATTGAAACATGCTACAGGCTATCAGCCTCACCAAAAAATATGGTGAGCACATCGCCCTAATATGTTTAAACCTTACGGTTCAAAAAGGTGAAATCTTTTGTCTGCCGGGCCAAAACGGCGCTGGCAAAATCACGACAATTAATTTGTTTCTCGGGTTTCACCAATGCCAGTTCGGGCACTGCCACCATCAATGGTAAACTGGTGCATAAGATACCCCACTATTGAAATATCAGCAAATGAATTGAAGCAGTTGAATTTGGAAAAACTATGTAGAAATTTTTTTTAGTCTTACCATTTTTCTCATGAACGGGGTTTTCCCGTTTGATTTTTAGCAGAGGCGGGACAGAGCCTTTCTATTCAGATGCGTAACAATGATGGAGCACTTTCGAAGATTCATTTTTAATCAACAAGCTGAAATGCCAGTAATAAACAACAAAGAATTAGTACGATCCAATTACGCTGCCTGCACAGTGTTATTTGCTATCGGATGCAATTTAGTAAGCTGGTTGGTACCGAATAAAGCTCTTTCACAAAGCGACACAACAGCATCCATAAAAGATTCCATCAAGCAGTTAAAAACAGTTATTGTTTCTGGTTTTATAACCAGTGAATTCATACGCCAGCAACCCGGGAACATTGCTATTATTGAAGCACGCCCCTTTTACAACACAAACGCAACTGGCAATGATTTGCTTCGGCAAACCTCCGGCATTAAAGTAAAACAAGATGGCGGCTATGGTTCTCGCACCTCCTTCCTGGTTAATGGCAGTACAGGCAAGCAGGTAAAGTTTTTTATTGACGGACTGCCGCAAGACAACCTTGGCGAAAGCCGTGGACTGAACGTGTTTCCGGTGGAGCAACTGGAACGTATTGAAGTGTACAAAGGAGTATTGCCTGTAGAACTGGGTGCCGATGCACTAGGTGGGGCTATCAACCTGGTGACAAGGAAGGAACGGCAAAACTACACGGATGTATCGTATGCCATTGGTTCTTTTGGTACCCACCGTTTTAATATTTTAGGAAGAAAGTATCTAACCAATCGCTTCTTTTTAGCCTTTCAGGGAAGCGCTAACACGGCGGCCAACAACTACAAAATTGATGTAGAAATACCGGATGCGCTGGGTAACCCGAAGCCCGCAACAGTACGCCGCTTTCATGACCGATACACCAACTATAACGCAAAGCTTGATGCCGGCTTTGCCAATTTGCACTGGGCCGACCAATTAACATTATCGCTTGGCAACGCCTATACCTACCGTCACCTGCAACACAACCTTGTAATGCAGCAGCCGTATGGCAAAGCCAGCTATGCGGAACAACTCTCCACCGCCGTGCTCAAATGGAGCAAGGCCGAACTCTTCAAAAATTTAAGCGCCAACGGTTTTGTTTCCTACAACCGGGTAACCGGTTTGTACACCGACACCTCGCAAAACATTTATACCTGGGATGGCGCTGTTTATGGCCGTCGAGCCTTTGGCGGCGAGATCTCTTCATCGGGCAACCGTTTGCAATTATTTACGGATGTTATAGCGGCAAAGCTCACCACGGCCTATAAGTTAAACAGCCAACACCGGTTTGTTTTAAGCAATACTTACCAGCACTACAACCGCACCGGCCGCGACACGTTTGCGCAAAAATTTTACAGCGGTATAGATTATTTCAGCACGCCTTCATCGCTTACTAAAAACGTTGGTGGATTAGCATTGGAAGGTGCTTACGCCGGCGGCAAATTAAAATGGTCAACAGCAGTAAAGCAGTACAACGCAACCATCAAAGGCTACACAATTGACTGGGCAAATCTTTATCCCATCAACCAAACCCTTAACGCCACAGCATATAACGCAGCCATAGTCTATAAACTGAAGGAAACGTTTTTAATGAAAGCCTCTTACGAACACGCCGCACGCTTGCCCGAAGCAGATGAGGCTTTCGGTGACCTGATGCTGATAAAACCCAATCCATCTATAACTGCGGAGCGGAGTGAGAATATTAACCTAAGCCTTCTTTACAACAATCCAAAATGGGAAGCAGAACTAAGCGGCTTTTACCGCGATGTGGACAACCTTATTTACCTGCGCAGCACGCAGTTTTCGGGCACCTACCAAAACTTGCTGAGTGCCCGTGTAAAGGGAGTGGAGGCCGCCGTGCGCTACAATCCTACTTTGGGCATAACAGCACATGCTAATGCCACTTACCAGGACCTGCGTAATCAATCCATCATTGATAATAGCACCATCAACAACGATCGATATAAAGGAGCCCGCATACCGAATGTGCCTTACCTGCTAGCTAACGGCGGTATCAGCTATAGTACTCAAAACATTTTTAGAAAGAAAACGGCACTGCAAGTGTGGTGGAACACCGCTTATACCCACGAATATTTTTTGTACTGGGAAGTTGATGGCGCACGGGAACTGAAGAACCGCATCCCTACACAGTTGCTCCATTACACCGGTATATCGTACAGCCTTAAGGATCGTGGTCTTTCGCTAAGTGTTGAAGCCGCAAACGTGTTTAACAGCACCACTTACGACAATTTTAAAGTACAGCTTCCGGGACGGGCCTATAGCTTGAAACTTCGGTTCTATCAGACAAAAAATCAGTTTAACAAATAAAACAGAAACATGAAAGCAACGTATCTATTGGCAGCGGCAGGATTAACTTTAGCTATTGCCTCCTGCAAAAAAAACGATGGGCCTAAAACACCGGAAAATCCAAACAAGGTGAATTATGCCATGACCGTAACTGGCGGAACGTTCCCCAGTCAAACCACCTATCTATTTGGCACCAATGCAATGCCCAGCGGAACCGTGGGCACTGCAAACGCGGCCGAACTGGCTGGCTCCGGTCTTATGTACAAATATGGCGGCAATGTGTACGTAAGCACCTTTGGCGCACCGGCCACTTTGCGCAAGTACGAGTTTGATGACGAGGGTAAACCAAAGGTGCTGAACTCCATTTCAGTGCCCGGTTTAAATACTTTCGGCGGTATTTTATTCATCAGCAATACGGAAGCCTATGCATCATCTAACGGTGTGGGCGGTATTCCCAGGATCATAAAGTTCAACCCCGAAACGATGGCCATTACCGGCAATATTGATATAAGCGCTTTGGCTAAGCCAGGTGCCTCGGATGTATTTTATCAGGGTATGATGGAAAGGGATGGCAATCTTTTTATGGGCATCAATTACCTGAATGCTTCTTTTGATCCGCTGGGCGATTCGGTATATGTAGCCGTCATCAACCGGGCTTCGGGCACAGTAACCAAATTGTTGGCCGATGGCCGTAGCAACGTAATGTGGAACGGCGGAACGGAGAACAGCTTTTCACCTAACGCAATGGTAAAAGATGCGGCCGGTAACATTTACGTAATGGGCTTTGCAGCCAATGGTAAACCAAGCGGTGTGCTGCGTATTAACGCTGGTACTACCGTATTTGACTCTTCTTACTTTTTTGATCTGAGTGCCGAAACCGGTGGCCCCTGCCTTGGTCTTTGGTACTTCGGCGATAATAACGTGTTCACCGTTCGCTACAGCGACCCGGCAGCGTATCCATTTGACTTCGGCGCACCCAAGGCTGAATATTATAAAATTAACCTGGCGGCCAAAACTACATCGGGAAGCATCTCTTCCTCAATGCCGAAAATTTTTGGCAGTAGCGCTTTTATGACCAAATGGGATGATAATAAAATTTACTTAAACGCTCCCGGCAATGGCACCAGTTCCATCTATTCTTACCAGCTCTCTAACGGAGCCGTTACAAAAGAGTTTGACTTGAGTGGGGGTGCCTGCAACGGTTTTACGAAACTATAATCTTAACGCGGTTGTGAAGTCCTTCTTCACAACCGTTATTCCGTTTTATGTTGAAACAACTGATACAAAATGAGTGGCTTCTATGGAGGCGTGATAACCGGTACGTTTGGTTATTGGGAATAATTGTGCTTATGAGCTTACTGGCATTGTGTTTTGGAGTAGTAGATGCACGGAAAAAAATAGCGCAACGCCAATCCGCGCAGGAAGCATCCCGCAAAGCATGGCTGGTACAAGGCGAAAAACATCCGCACATGGCGGCGCATTTTGGCAACTATGCGTACAAGCATCCGTCTGTGCTTTCCGTGTTTGATCCCGGCATTACCGCCTACACAGGAACTTCGGTGTACCTGGAGCCCCATCGTCAAAACGATTTCTTACTAAGTGAAAGTGGCGAGCGGGATACTGGTGCAAGGTTTGGCTGGTTCACACCTTCGTTTATTTGCCAGTTTATTATTCCGCTGCTCATCATTTTGCTTACGTTCAATATAGTAGTTTCCGAAAAAGAAGGCGGCACATATTCTATGCTGCTGGCACAAGGCGTGTCGTCCCGTAAAATCATATATGGCAAAGCAGCAGCTTCTTTTATCCTTTTTGCTGCTTTTATAACCGCGTACCTTTTTGTAGTTGCGCTGGTTTCTAGTTTAGCTATTGAATCGTCAACATTCCAGCTTTCTTCCTTTGGCTATTTATGGCTTTGTTACCTGTTGTATTATGCCACCTGGTGTTTGCTGGGTGTGGCGGTTTCAGCACTTGTAAAAAGTGCGGGTGCATCTATTTCAATCCTACTGCTTTTTTGGATGCTCACCAGTATCGTATTGCCTAAATGGGCAGCCAGTGCCGGGGAAAATATTCATCCACTTACTACCAATTATGCTTTTAAGAAAAAGGTGGCTGAAGACATAGCCAATGGCTTGAACGGGCATGATGTGCAAAGTGAAAGAGCAAAACGAATACAGGACTCGGTGCTAAAAGCAGAAGGGGTAGATAGTGTACAGCACCTGAACTTCAACTTTGAAGGATATGTAATGCAACAGGGCGAAGAATACAGCAGCAAGGTTTATGATGTTCATTTTGGCGGCCTATATAACACATTACAGGCGCAACGGAAAGTGCAATCGCTTTTTTCAATAGGCAGCCCTTTAATGATGGTGCGCAACATCAGCATGGCAGCAGCAGGCACCAGCCTTGAGACGGAACTTTTTTTTCAACAACAGGCAGAAGCTTATCGAAGAAGTTTTGTGCAAACAATGAACCAGGATATGATGACGAATTCGACGTATGGCGATTGGGATAAATACAAAGTAAAGAACAGTTTGTATGGAGCAATCCCTGATTTTGCGGTGCCCCAAAAACCATTGGGCTGGAGGTTAAGCTATGCAGGGATAGAGCAAGCGGGTATGCTGTTGTGGTTACTGCTTATGGCGGGTGCCGTCTACCTCATTGCCCAAAAAAATTATTTATAAAGAAAAGGATAACAATGGAAACATCCCCGCAACCTGTCAGATTTTTAGACCTGATGGTACTGCAATGGAAACACTTTGCAAAGCGCAAAACCAACTGGCTGGTGTTGTTTGTGTTTTTAAGTGCAGGCTTTTACGGGCTTTACCAGGGTTATGCCGAGAAGCAAAAGAAAGCCGCCACCATCACCGCCTTCCGAATTGAAAAAGACAGTCTGCTGAACGACATGAAAATGGGACTGGTGGCTGATACCACAACCCTTGAAGGAAAGCGGAAGTTTGAAAAGAGCAGCAGTCTTTTTTCCGGCTTGTGGTACACCCGGTTGCCTTCTTACAAAACTCCGGTGGCTCCATCCATCTATAATATCGGGCAGAGTGATGTGTTCACCTATTATTATCTTTTTGCAGTGGAGAACTTTGAAATGCAGTTGCTCAAGCAAACTGAAATTACAAATCCGTTGCGGGCATTAGCGGGGCATTTTGATGTGAGTTTTTGGGTAGTTTACCTGCTGCCGCTTTTTATCTTATTGCTTACTTTTTCTGCACTTTCTGCCGAACGGGAAAACAAAAACTGGCGGCTGATCAGCAGCCAGGGAATTACAGAAAAGCAGTGGGTGCAAAGCAAGTTTTTGATCGGTGGTCTTCTTGTTTTTATTCAATTAGTAATTGTATTAGCAGCAGGTACAGCCCTAAACGCTGCGCGGTTTAAGCAGACTCCGGGACTTTCTGATTTCCTCTTTATTGGCACTACTGTCCTCTATCTTTTATTTTGGGTTTCGCTTCTTTATTTTATCAATAGCCTGCGTAAGTCAACAACATACAACGCAATGATAGCAGGCATAGCCTGGATAACTATTTGCCTTTTATTTCCGGTGCTTACCAGTAAAGTGGCGGAGCAGTTGATACCGCTTGACAACACAATCATCAGCACTTTTTCACGTCGGCCGCAGAACCCCGAGATTGAAAACAGTAAATCATTTGCAGCGAACATGATAAACCGGTTTGCGGCATCACATTCTTTAATTCAGAATGCAGATGCTGACAGTACAAAGCCGGCATTTCTGCTGCGTACCTATCATGCGTATCATTATTTGTTAAGTAAGGAAAGATGGCCTGCTGTGCAACTATATTTTAAAGGGGTGGAAGACCGGCAACGGATTACCAATTTAAGTTCCATCCTTAACCCTGCCGGCAGTACTGACGGCTTTTTAACAGCATTAGCGGACGGCGATGCTGCAGCATATCACCTGTTTACGGAGCAAACAAAATTAATGCATGCAAAACTGCAAGATGCCTTTTATCCGGCACTGTTTGCTGACCGACCATTAACAAAGCAAGATTATGGA
>JBBQSI010000010.1:0-19395 GCA_038213975.1 Chitinophagales bacterium | reverse complement strand
CTTTTCCAGTCTCAAACGATGCCACGAATTTCATCTTGTTATTTCTAACGACCGCACCTGCGACAAGCTTTCTAAAATGGCTTTCATGCTTTTCCATTTCTTCATAAAAATCTGAAACGCTTCCCTGCATACAACTTTCCGGTAAGAAAGAAACATTTTCTATATCTGACATTTCGAGGTCGAAACCAGCTTCACGTGCGAGTATAAGAATCTTCCGAACTACGTCTACGCCACTTAGATCCAGCCGCGGATCGGGCTCAGTATAACCTTCATCCTGGGCCTGCTTTACAACAGAAGCGAAACTTTTTTCACCTGTGTAGTTATTGAAAACAAAATTCAGGGTGCCGCTCAACACCGCATCCATTTTATTAATTCCATCACCACTCCGCAGCAAATCATTCAACGTGCCGATCACGGGTAACCCGGCTCCCACATTTGTTTCGAACAAAAACTTAGCATTGTATTCCCTTGCGAGATGTTTCAGTTTTTTGTAGTATTCCAATGAGGAAGAGCAGGCAACTTTATTGCAAGCCACTACGGAAATGCTTTTCGATAAAAGTTGCGCATATTCTTTTGCGAGTTTATTGTCTGCAGTTACATCCACAAAGATTGAATTGCGAAGATTTTTTTGAACGATGGAGGCAAACATTTCATCGATGGTCATATCCTGCCCGTTCTGTAGCAAGGCCTTCCATTGTGAGAGGTCAACACCATCATCGTTTAGGTACATCTTCCTGCTGTTGGCAATACCTGTAACCCGCACGTGTAAACGCAGATGCTCACGTAAATAATCAAATTGCTTTTGCAATTGACCGAGCAATTTCCCACCGACATTTCCAACACCACTGATAAAAACATTTGCCTGCTTATAAGTAGTTTCGAAAAATTCTTCATGCAGAACGTTAACTGCTTTTTTTACATCGCGGGTAGCCACTACGGCTGAAATATTACGTTCAGAAGAACCTTGTGCAATGGCTCTGACGTTAATACCATTCCTGCCGAGGGCACCAAACATTTTTCCGCTGATGCCCGGGTGGCTTTTCATACTGTCTCCTACAAGCGCCACAATAGATACTTCATCTTCTATTTTTAGTTTCTCAACTTTACGGATATTGATCTCGTAACTGAAAGTCTCATCCGTTACTTCTTTAGCCCGGGAGGCACTCCCGGCATCAACACCGACACAAATAGAATGCTCCGACGAACTTTGAGTAATGAAGATCACGTTGATCTTTTCGGCAGACAAGGTTTCAAATAATCTTTTGGAAAAACCAGGTATGCCTACCATACCACTTCCTTCCAGGCTGAGCAACGAGAGGTTACTGACACTCGAAATACCCCTGATTATATTCTCACCTTTCGGAAGATCATCATGAATGACTGTACCCTCATCGTCTGGCGAAAAAGTATTTTTTATCATGACGGGAATACCAAGCGACATCACGGGCTGCATGGTAGGAGGGTAAATTACCTTCGCGCCAAAGTGTGAAAGTTCCATCGCCTCCCGGTAAGACAATTGGTCAATTATCCTGGCATTTGCAACCAGCCTGGGATCTGCGGTCATCATTCCTGACACATCAGTCCAAATTTCAATCGCTGAAGCTTTCAACGCAGCTCCCAGCACAGAAGCTGTAAAATCTGATCCACCTCGCCCAAGCGTTGTTGTATTACCGTTTTTATCAGCAGCTATAAATCCGGGAACGACCACTACCGGTACAGTTGAAGATGTAAAGTAGTCAGACACCTGGTCATGGGTTACCGAGAAATCAATGCCGGCACCACCAAACGTTGAATCGGTCCTGATGAGTTCGCGAGTATCCTTCCATTCGTTTTCAATTCCCGACACTTTCAGCCGGGCGGAAAAAATGTGGGATGAAAGGATTTCGCCGTAGCTGACTACAATATCCTTTATCCTGGCGCTTAATTCTTTCAGTAGAAAAACACCATTGCAAATATCCTGTATCTCGTTGCACTTTTTCCTGACCAGGCTAAGGACACTGCTTTGTCGATCCACGGGGATTAGCGTTTTTACGCAAAGAAAGTGACGCTGCTCTATGTCACTAAGTTTATCGCTGTAAGAATGATCACCCGCTGCAGCAAGTTGGGCTGCAGCAATAAGTTCATCTGTGATCCCACCCAGGGCAGATAGTACCACCACGATAGGGCCGGTTGCCACAGATTGTTGTTCTACGATCGTAACAACTTTATTTATATTTTCTGCATTGGCTACTGAAGTACCGCCAAATTTTAAAACCCGCATTTATAACTATTATGAATTGAAGTAACTACAAATTTTTGATGTGCTGGAAGGTGCCTGGGAAGAGAAGCGAATTTTAACCCTTGCGGGTGTTTGTTAACACAAAAAAAATCCACCTTTTTGACATGCATGAAGTTTTGCTAATTGAAAAGCTGTTTGCACGTTCGAAATTAACTCAATTGACTTACAACAGAAAATTTGAAAACACGGTGCTGCGAAACCTTTTACTTGCTTTTCCGAATGCAAATATTTTTTGAAGTATTTTCATGGCTCTTTGCGATTGCTGCAAAAAAAGTTTCTTAGATAATATTTTAACATGGACAACCGGGCATTGAGCGGACTGCAGCACTTCAAGAATTATGTGGGTATAAAATATCAACTCTACAACAGCCTGTTTACCTCTCTTCCTTTTCACCGGATAGAAAAAACCGGGATTTTGCTTTCGCTTTTTGTGAACATATGCGAGGAGGGCTATAAGAAAAAACAAAGCCCCTCTGAGATCATTCACGAATTCTTTGTGAAGCATACTTCCTTTTCTACTGAACCTGACCAGGTTGACCTTTTGTTTAGATTCACCCAATTTGTGGAAAGGCAGGTTGTATTGTTTGATGCGCTGGAAGATGCAGCTTTTGCACATGTACACGACACGTCAGGAGCCGGCACACTGAAGCAACTGGAACTGGAGGTGATGCAAAATAATAAGCAAGAGGAGTTAGCGAAAAAGTTAGAAGACTTTGCAATATCGCTTGTCTTAACAGCGCATCCTACGCAATTTTATCCCGGTTCCGTACTCGGAATCATTAATGATCTTTCCCGCGCTGTAAAAGACAATAATGCTTCGTTGATCAATATGTATTTACAGCAGCTTGGCAAAACTCCTTTTTTTAAAAAAGAAAAACCTACGCCTTACGACGAAGCGCTGAGTCTGCTATGGTACCTGGAGAACGTCTTTTTTTCTGCGGCGGGAAAAATCCTTGCATTTCTTAAGAGCCAGTTTAGCGAATCATTTAATGAAAAGAACCCCATCCTGCGAATGGGATTTTGGCCGGGAGGAGACAGGGACGGAAACCCATTTGTTACAACCGATACTACCCTAAAGGTAGCCGACGCCCTTCGCGGGGGAATTATCAAGTGCTACTATCTCGAGATTCGAAAACTCCGAAGAAGATTGACATTCAAAGGCGTAGATGTGCTTCTAATTGATCTTGAGAAACAGTTGTACAATAATATTTTTATTCCAGACAACCGGACAGATCTCAAACAGGAAATGTTGCTGGATGTTCTTTATAATATAAGGGAGACGGTGATCTACAGACACAACGGTTTATTTGTGCACCTTATAGATAACCTGATCAATAAAATTTACGTTTTCGGATTACACTTTGCTTCCCTTGACATCCGCCAGGACAGTTCAATCCATAAAAAAGCTTTTGAGATTCTAGCTGAACGGGGTGAGATAGCAGGTGATTTCGAAAATTGGGAAGAAGATAAAAAAATCGATTTTCTCACTAAAAAAGCAAAAGTTCTTGACAGTTTTGAATTCGATGACCCAATAATTGCGGACACCTTTCAAAGCATAAAAGCAATAAAGCAGATACAGGTGTATAATGGCGAAAAGGGATGTGACAGGTATATCATAAGCCATTGCAGCAATGCAATGAATGTGCTGGAAGTTTATGGCTTGTTTTTGTTGGCAGGTTATAAAAAAGCGGAGATGAACGTGGATATTGTACCACTGATAGAAACCATCCCTGACCTCCAGGCTGCTGCTTCTTTTATTACAGATCTTTTCAACAACGAGGAATATCGGGCGCACCTGAAAAGAAGAGGTGACCGGCAAACGATCATGCTTGGTTTTTCTGATGGCACAAAAGATGGCGGTTACCTGATGGGGAATTGGAGCATCTACAAAACCAAAGAAGAACTTACTGCGGTTGCGAAAAAATTCGGAATCAACATCGTTTTCTTTGATGGACGTGGCGGCCCGCCGGCCAGAGGAGGAGGAAAAACGCATAAGTTTTATGCCTCCATGGGAAAGAACATTGCAAACAAGGAAATCCAACTTACCATCCAGGGTCAAACTGTAAGCTCCAATTTCGGGACAGTCGAAGCTGCGCAATACAATATTGAACAATTAATTCATGCAGGTATTTCAAATGATATTTTTTCCAGCCGGCACATCACGCTGGATAAATCTGAGGAGCAGTTGCTCCAGGAGATGGCCGAGGAAAGTTATCATTCCTATAAAGACTTGAAAAATCATCCCGATTTTGTAGACTACCTCACCACCATCAGTCCTTTACAATTTTACGGAAAGACCAATATTGGAAGCCGTCCGGCAAAACGTGGCGCTTCAGGAAAGATGAGCCTGGAAGACTTAAGGGCTATTCCATTTGTGGGTGCCTGGAGCCAGCTAAAACAGAACGTCACCGGCTTTTATGGTGTGGGAACTGCTTTGCAAAAAATGGATAAAGCGGGGAAATTCAATAACTGTCGTAAGCTTTACGAAGATTCGCTTTATTTCAAAACAGTTATTGACAATTGCGAAATGGCGATGAAAAAGTGCTTCTTTCCCTTGACAGAGTATCTTTCCAGAGATGAAAGGTTTGGAGAAATCTGGGGACTTATCTACGAGGAATATACAAGAACGGAAAAGTACTTGTTTCAATTGACCGGTAAAAATCAACTTATGGCAGAATATGCTATTGAGCAACAATCGATCGGGATGAGAGAAAAGATTGTGCTACCGCTGGTGACAATTCAGCAATTTGCAATCAACCGTATAAGAGAAATGGAAAAAGAATTGGTGAATCCAAAAATGAAAGAAACGTTTGAAAAACTCGCAATGCGCTGCTCTTTCGGAATCATCAATGCCGGGAGAAATTCTGCATAAAATCAGACGTGCTGATTTAATTTCATTGCTCCAAAGCAGAAGTCCATCAGATTTTTCATCATGATGTTGGCCGAGTTTTTAGCCCGTGTTATGCCAGATTCTACCAGCGCGAAATCTGCCTGCATAAATAATACAAGGAAGCCTGTGAGGCGGAGCCAGTTAAAATTTGCGACATCTTGCGGAAGTGCCGGAGCAGGTGCCGTCGCATGCTGTGCCTGAATTTGTATCGGCCAGCCCTTAAGTGCTACGATGATAAGAAGATAAAACTAACAGTTAGGTATATACGACTTTTGCGCTTATTACGAATGTCCATCACTGAGATTTTTAGTTTGGTTAAAGTGAGTCCAACTAATGACTAGAAATGATATGTGGCAGCGAGTATACCTGTCAGTGTAGATTTGGTTGGGGTTCCATCACTCTTTTCAAAGATTGCAGACTTCGCAGCATCAAGCCTTAATTCAGGAATAATAGTAAGATTTCCTATTTTGAAATTCGGAGATAACGTAAGGTCGAAAATGCTGGTAGCAAGTTCGAGTGGACCAACGACACCTTTTTCATTATCAAAATATTCACCTCTTAGTGTAATGCCGAAAGTTTGCGAAGGATCCACATTTAAATACACTGCTGAGCCCCACCAATTGCTGCTTGAAAAGCCATCTGATTTTACTGACTGAACTGTTCCATTGTAGCCAATACTGAATTGATCAGAGATTGCGCCGGTCAACACTAAGTCAAACTGTGTAAGATTATAAGAACCACCGTAAGTACCCTGGTAGTTGAGGAAGGCCGTGAGCTTTTCGTCAGAAGTTTTAGTGCTGAATTGCGCTAAGGCGACCCTGCGTGAGCCAGCCTCAGCCACCACATCCGTAGTGTTTGCCACGCCAAGCATCAACCCACTATTTTCTCCAAGACCCATATCTGCTTTGAGGCCAGTGTGAGAAAAGGGCCCATAGCTAAACATATAGTCCATGCTATAGTTCCTGTTTAGATATGCGTCAACCAGTTCGTAGCCAATATGTGTTGCCCATTTCCCCATCGTGAGCTTGAACTTATCTGAAACAGCATAGCTCAAATAAGCTTGCTTTACTGCGAACAATGTGGAATGAGTGAGATCGGCATAAGAAAATTCTTCCGCCCTGGGGCCGAAGCCAAGGTCAATGGTCCCACTGACTTTTCCGATTGAATGCTCAGCTTTTATGCTGGCCATACCCAGTTGAAAGGAGTTCTGGGAATTTGTAAAACTGGTAAAATTGTTGGTTACACCGCTTTCGGGATCGTTGAAGTTGTAGCGGAAGTACGTGTCAACTGATCCGGTGATGACTGGGCCCGGTTCCGATGCCTCTGCCGTTAAATCCATTTGAGCTTTTGCTGAAATAAATCCTGTAAATAGGACTGTTGCTAAGAAAATTTTTCTTATCATTGTTTTAGATTTAAAGATTAAAAGTGAAAGGGGTGTAGCGAATTAACTATTCTCAGTAGTTAATATCTTCAGCTATACCCCTTTCACGTTCCTGGTATATTCCGTTTGTTTTTACTAATAAAGTTCCCTGGAAGTACTTCTCATCATGCTGTGAAGCATCCAGGCCCAACTCCTCTTCTTCCGTGGTCACACGCATTGGCATTACCCAGTTGATCACCTTGAAAATGGCATAAGAAACTGTAAAGCTATATGCAACAACTATGACCAACCCTTTTACCTGCGTAAAGAAAAAAGCAGGATTTCCATAAAACAGTCCATCGCTTCCAGCACCATTTACAGTGGTTGTGGCAAAAATGCCAGTCATCAGCATGCCAACCATACCACCTATACCGTGACACGGGAACACATCGAGAGTGTCATCTAAAATGGATTTTGATTTATAATAAATAGCCACATTTGATATAAGTGCTGCAACTGCTCCGATGAATATGCTTTGCGGTATAGCTACAAAACCTGCGGCTGGAGTGATGGCTACGAGTCCCACAACAGCTCCGATACAAAACCCAAGAACAGATGGCTTTTTACCTTTCAACACATCGAAAAACATCCAAGCCAAACCTGCTGAAGCTGCAGCAGTATTAGTTGTCGCGAACGCTGAAACGGACAGTGCGTTTGCGCCTAGGGCGGACCCTGCATTAAAACCAAACCACCCAAACCATAACAGACCTGTGCCGATCAAGACATAAGGAATATTGGCAGGAGGAATCTCTTTGTGTTCCAGGTGAACTCTTCTTCTCTTTAAAACGATTGCTCCGGCAAGGGCTGCGCAACCTGCAGATATATGAACTACTGTACCGCCCGCGAAATCTAATACACCCATTTTGAAAAGAAATCCATCAGGATGCCAGGTCCAGTGAGCAATTGGCGCATACACCAGGAGAGAAAAAAGAACGATGAATAAAGTATAAGAGGCGAACCTGATGCGTTCGGCAACAGCTCCCACTACTAAGCTTGGTGTGATGATAGCGAACATGAGCTGGAACAACGAAAAGAGTAACAGAGGAACTGTAGGCGCTCCACCCCACGGAGCACCCGAGGGAACGCCCTTAAAAAACAAGTGAGTCATTGGATTTCCGATGACGCCACCTATAGTATCACCAAAACACAACGAGAAGCCAACTGCTACCCATAAAACGCTAACGATGCCAGTAGCCACGAAGCTTTTCATCATCGTAGACAAAACATTTTTTCGATGCACCATGCCACCGTAAAAAAAAGCCAGTCCGGGAGTCATTAAAAATACGAGGGCCGTTGCCACGATAATCCATGTGATATCTGCACTATTGTATGCGCCTTTATCATCAAACGCTGCCATACTGGGTACAAAGAGAGCTATGCATGCAACCACCATTAATAAGATGAACGGCAAAGCAGCACTTAAAGTTAACTTTTTCATCATTAGTTGTTTTTTTCAAACATATAAATTCTTTTTCTAAAAATTGGATATATTTTTTATATAATTAAAAGTATAATATAAACAAGAAATTAGTCAATCTATTTATAACCAATTATTTATAAGAAATCTACTAAACTATGTACTCAATATGTTAATAACTAAATTTCATATCATACAAATAATAATATGAAAAGACAGACCATTTTTAGCAACAACTTTTTTTGGTCACTAACCAACATTAGTTATTTTATTTCCTGGAGAATACTTTGATCCTTTGACTCCAGTACAGAATAGCCCATTAAATAATTGTCAACTGCCTTTGCGCACTCCCGTCCCTCGGATATTGCCCATACTACCAACGACTGCCCACGTCGCATATCACCAGCGGCAAAAACCTTGGAGATGTTTGTTTGATAACTATTTTCTGCTGCTTTCACATTGCCTCTTTCATCCAGGTCAATACCTAATTGGTTAACTAACCCCTCGTGTTGAGGATGGACAAATCCCATGGCCAAAAAAGCTAATTCACATGGAATGTCGGTTTCAGTTCCTTGTTTTTCTTCAAACCCTGACGGCTTGCTGTCGTGAGAATACTTCCACTCAAGATCGACAATCTTTAAGGCCCGGAGATTTCCGTGTTCATCACCCAAAAACTCTTTCGTGGCTATTGCCCAATGACGCTGGACTCCTTCTTCATGGGAGCTCGATGTTTTCAAAAGCATGGGGTAAGTGGGCCACGGCATGTAATCGCTCCTGCTTTCCGGTGGTTTCGGCAACAATTCAAATTGCGTTACGCTCGACGCTTTGTGACGATTAGATGTACCGACGCAATCGCTGCCTGTATCGCCCCCTCCAATGTCGACTACGTTTTTATCTGAAGCAAAAATATCTTCTTCGGCAAAGGGTGTGTCTGAAACTCTTTTGTTCTGTTGCGTTAGAAAATCCATTGCAAAATGAACTCCCTTCAGTTCGCGGCCCGGGATATTAAGGTCACGGGGCACCGTGGAACCGCCGGTTAACACAATTGCATGAAATTCGCGCAGCAGATCATTGATAGGTATATTAACGCCGACATTGGATTTGGTCCTAAAGATGACACCCTCTTCTTCCATAAGATTCACCCTGCGTTCTACGACCCATTTCTCCAACTTAAAATCGGGAATTCCATAGCGCAGTAAACCGCCAATATGCTCATCACGTTCGAATACTGTAACCTGGTGGCCGACAGAGTTCAACTGATCAGCCACCGCAAGGCCGGCTGGACCCGATCCAACAACCGCCACTTTTTTACCGGTGCGAATATGAGGAGTCTTCGCCTGTACGAAACCTTTCTCGAAGGCAATTTCAATAATGTGGCGTTCAATTTCTTCAATTGTAATGGCGGGTTGGTTGATGGCTAAAACGCAAGATGACTCACAGGGTGCAGGACAAATACGTCCGGTAAACTCAGGGAAATTATTTGTAGAGGCCAGTATTTCGTAGGCTTCTTGCCAACTTTCGCGATAAACCGCATCATTAAACTCAGGAATAATATTTCCTAAAGGGCAGCCCTCATGGCAGAAAGGAGTGCCACAATTCATACACCGGGCAGCTTGTTGATTCAATTTCTCCGGAGAATACATCTTTATGAATTCCCGGTAATCATTCAGTCTTTCCTGCGGCGGACGCTTGTCAGGTAATTCACGCGTGTGCTCTAAAAATCCGGTTACTTTACCCATAATTATCTATCTGTTTCCCTGCTACTTTTAGTTATTGATCACCGCCTTTTGCTTCTTTGCCAGCAATGCCATTTTGAAATCTCTCGGAAAGACCTTTACAAAATTTTTCAGTTGGTTATCGAAATCCTTCAAGACAAATTTCGCGATGGCGCTATCTGTATAGTCTCCGTGCTTTTGAATCATATCTTTCAAAAAGGCTTCATCGTCGGTATCCAATACTTCAAGGTCTACCATCTCAAGGTTGCACAGGCCTTCAAACTCATGTTTTACATCATATACGTAGGCTATTCCTCCGCTCATACCTGCGGCGAAGTTTCGGCCAGTTTCTCCAAGAATGATGGCTGTACCGCCGGTCATGTATTCACATCCATGATCGCCAACTCCCTCTACAACTACGTTTGCTCCAGAATTTCGTACGCAAAATCTTTCGCCTGCCTTGCCGCGAATAAAAGCCTTCCCTGAGGTTGCCCCGTAAAAAGCTACATTTCCAATGATGATATTTTCCTCCGGCACAAAAGCAGAATTTACCGGCGGATAGATGATGAGTTTCGCACCACTTAAGCCTTTTCCAAAATAATCATTGGCGTCCCCCTCCAATTCCATGGTGACTCCCTTTGTATTAAAAGCGGCGAAACTCTGGCCAGCAGTACCTTTTAATTTGAAGTGAATAGTATCCTCGGGCAAGCCATCATCTTTAAATTTCTTGGTAATTTCATTTGAAAGGATAGTCCCACAGGCGCGATCAGTATTGATGATCTTAAATGAAGCGTACACGTGAGTTTTACTTTCAAGAGCCGGCTTTGCTGCTTCCAGGAACTTCCAATCGAGCACGTCCGACAAACCATGATCCTGCTCTTCACTTTTGTATTGGCCGGTATATTGTGAGGCTGGTTCTTTATAAAGAATAGAAGATATATCCAGTTTACTAAATTTCCAATGATTGATGTTTTCACGGGGTTGTAAATATTCAACCTGGCCCACCATTTCTTCAACCGTCCTAAAACCAAGTTCGGCCATAATTTCCCTGAACTCTTCTGTAAGAAATTTGAAGAAATTTACTACATGGTCAGCATCACCTGTAAACCTGCTCCTCAAGGCAGGGTCCTGGGTGGCAACACCCACAGGACAAGTGTTCAGATGGCATTTGCGCATCATGATACAGCCCTCCACAATCAGTGCAGCAGTAGCAACTCCCCACTCTTCTGCTCCAAGCAGCGTAGCAACAGCGATGTCACGCCCGGTTTTTAACTGGCCGTCGGTCTGCACTACTACCCGGCTCCGGAGTTTATTTTTTACGAGGGTCTGATGCGTTTCTGCAAGCCCAAGTTCCCAGGGCAAGCCGGCGTGTTTGATTGAGCTCATCGGCGAAGCACCCGTACCACCATCGTGGCCAGAAATTAAAATTACATCGGCTTTGGCCTTGGTAACACCAGCCGCGATTGTACCGACTCCTGCTTTCGAAACCAGCTTGACATTTATTCTCGCATGCCTGTTTGCGTTCTTCAAATCAAAAATTAGCTGAGCTAGATCTTCGATGGAATAAATATCATGATGCGGCGGAGGCGAAATAAGTCCAACACCAGGTGTAGCATGCCTTACTCTCCCTATCCAGTCGTCCACTTTATGGCCTGGCAACTGACCTCCTTCTCCCGGCTTAGCTCCCTGTGCCATTTTTATCTGGAGTTCGTCGGCCTCGGTGAGGTACCTGCTGGTAACTCCAAATCTTGCCGATGCAACTTGCTTGATGGCACTTCGCATTGAATCACCATTTTCCGACGGTATATAACGCAGCGTATCTTCTCCGCCTTCTCCGGTATTACTTTTTCCCCCAAGCCTGTTCATAGCGATTGCCAGGGTGGTATGCGCTTCCCAGGATATCGACCCGAATGACATTGCACCTGTAGCAAATCTTTTATAAATATTTTCGGCAGGCTCCACTTCTTCGATAGGTATGGAACTACGATGATATTTGAATTGGAAAAGACTTCTCAGCGTCGCGGCCTTTTCACCCTGTTCGTTTACCAGCTTTGAATATTTCTTAAAAGTATTATAGTCATTCAACCTGGTAGAATATTGTAAAAGGTGGATGGTCTGTGGATTGAAAAGATGGAACTCGCCCTTCCTTTTCCATTGATAGATACCTCCAACCGGCAAGCGGTCGATTGGAATCTCCTTTTTACTGAATGAGAAATAGTGTTTCACCAATGTTTCCCGTGCAATTTCATCAAGGCCCATACCCTCGATGCGGGAAATAGCACCGGTAAAATATTTATCTACGACTGATTTATTTAATCCAATGATCTCAAAAATTTGTGCTCCCTGGTACGACTGCAATGTGGAAATTCCCATTTTTGAGAACACCTTCAGTAATCCATTGTTGATTGCATTTATATAATTTTTCTTCAGTTGGCTTACATCCAGGTCAGTGTGCATCTTACCAGTAAGCTTCATATCACGGATGGAAGAAAGAGCGAGATAAGGGTTAATAGCCGTTGCACCAAACCCTATCAGGCAAGCAAAATGGTGAACTTCCCAAACATCGCCCGCTTCAATGACAAGGCCTACTTTTCCACGCAGACCTTTGCGAATTAAATGATGGTGAACGGCCGATGTTGCCAGCAATGAAGGAATGGCGGCATGATCTGAATCAATAGCGCGGTCAGTGATAATGAGGACTTCAAAGCCATCTTCTACTGCGTCTGCCGCATACCGGCACAGACGGTCAAGTCCTTTCTGCAAAGAACCCGGTTTTCCATCAGCAAAAAAGTAAGATTGTAAGGTATGTGCCTGGAAAATTCCCGTATCAATACTGCGGATTTTCTCAAGTTCCCAATTAGAAAGTACAGGATGTTTCAAACCTACACAGTGACAGGCGAGCGGATCTTCCTCTAAGAGATTGCCATTGTTTCCAACAAATGTCACCAGTGACATCACCAACCTTTCCCTGATTGGATCAATGGGCGGATTTGTTACCTGTGCAAATAGTTGCTTAAAATAACTACTCAAATGCTGAGGCTGGTTACTCAATACGGCCAATGGCACATCGTTGCCCATAGACCCGGTTGGTTCCTTTCCGTCCAGTGCCATTGGCGCAATCAATACATCTAAGTCTTCAGTTGTGTACCCAAATGTTTTTTGGTACATGAAAACCTGGTCGTGTTCAAGATGGGTGAACATCACCCTGGGCTCAGGTAACTCTTCCAGCCTGATTTTATATTTATTCAGCCATTCTCCGTAAGGTTTCTGGTTACAGATTTTTTTCTTGATTTCGTCATCACTGATTATTCTTCCTTCCTCCAGGTCGACTATAAACATTTTTCCCGGTTGCAATCTGCCCTTCTCTATAATGAGGGCAGGATCGATGGGTAACACACCGGTCTCGGATGCCATAATTACCCGGTCATCGGAAGTGACGCAGTACCTGGAAGGGCGAAGGCCATTTCTATCCAGGGTTGCTCCGATCATCTTTCCATCTGTAAAGGAAATAGACGCAGGACCGTCCCATGGTTCCATGAAGGCAGAGTGAAATTCATAAAATGCCCTTTTCTCAGGATCCATTTTATCATTACCGTCCCAGGCTTCGGGTATCAACATCATCATCACATGTGGCAGCGAGCGACCACACATTAGCAGCAGCTCAATCACATTATCTAGAGATGCAGAATCCGACTGTCCAGGCTCAACTGCCGGCAACAGCATTTCCATCTCTTCTTTGGTGAAGTACTGGGAAACGAAAGCTTTTTGACTGGTTCGGAGCCAATTGAGGTTTCCCTGCAAAGTATTGATCTCGCCATTGTGAGCGATATACCGGAAAGGCTGGGCCAGCTTCCATGACGGAAAAGTGTTGGTAGCAAACCTGGAATGAACCAAGCCAAAGGCAGACACCATTTTCTTGTTGCCCAGGTCGGGGAAATAAGATCGTAGCTGCAAGCTGGTAAGCTGTCCTTTGTAAATGATCGATTTATAGGAAAGGGAAGCAACATAAAATCCGATTGCGTCTTTTTTTACGGTATTCTGGATGGTCTTTGCTGCGTAATTTCGGAGCACATATAACTTTCGCTCAAATTCATCCGGATCGTTGATGTGATCGGGACAGGCGACAAATACCTGCTCAATCTCAGGTTCTACAGACAGTGCGGTTGGGCCAATATCTTCTGTATTCACCGGCACTTTGCGATAACCGATAATCTCCAGCCCCAACGTTTCTGCGCAGCGGTTAAGAATGCCGCGGCATTCTTCGCGCAAGCGAACAACTTTTGGGAAAAACAACATACCGGCGGCATAGCGACCGAAAGATGGTAAGTGAATCGACTGCTTCAGGCATTCGTCAAAAAGAAATTCGTGAGGTGTTTGTATCAAGATCCCAGCACCGTCCCCTGAATTATTTTCACAACCGCAGGCACCGCGATGTTCCATATTTTCCAGGATGGTAAGTGCATCAGAAATTATCTGGTGGCTTTTGTTGCTTTTGATATTTGCTACGAAGCCAATCCCGCATGAGTCGTGCTCGTATTCTGAAGAGTAAAGTCCCGGATTAAGCATAATCTAATAATCGAAAAATGTACAACGGTGATTTCTGAACACCCAAAATAATAAACTTTTCCTTTTTGTTCTGGTTAAGGTCGGACAAAAGAATGCCAGGTCTCAATAGAGGCTGCTCTTGAAATTATTTCTATTAGATTGGCAACTGAAATAAAAAAGTGAAGAATTCTACTACGGGCAAAGGAAACTGGTTGCGGGCAATTCACATTGGGAAAGGAATACAGGCGATTTCACCTACTATCGCCAAGAGAATACGGAGAGCAAGCCCTGCACAGCTATCATGTAGGGTTTAAATTCGAAATGGTTACTTGACACGTTTGAGCATCATTATATACCCACAAACATTTTTCTTTTTCACTTTATTAACCTGCACGGGCTTTATCATATGATATTCTGAGAAACGCGGGATATAACTATAACTGATTATATTACTTTCAACTCCGTCGCCAAAATGCTTTTCATACACTACTTGCTTTTCCCGGAAGTCATACATACGCACTTCATACAAGCGCGAAGAAAGATCACCAATAAAAACAAACTGGTAGTAGCTGCCTTCTGTTAAGGGGACAATTACGGGCATTTCATATTCGCTCTCCATCATCATGGAAGCTTCGCGGACGACGATAAAACCTTGTTTCTGAAATTCTAACTTCAAGCTATCTGCTTCCTTCTTTAAATTTTCGTCGCTGCAAGGCCGTTGGCGAATGATATCCTGGGCATTTACGTGCTGAACTAAAAAAATCAAAAAAAAGGCAGGGAAAAGGTTTTTAAAGAATTGCAATCTGGATACCGGAATTAAATTCAAAATAGTTAAAGGGCTGGCAGACTGATAAAACATTCAATACCCGGAAGTGCAATTATTCTACCAGTTTGTAGCCATTTCGCTAACGAAATGTTAGATTCCCTTATTGCTTTCGGTGTATATAAATGCCATTTGCCTGGCTGGTGCAGGTGACAGTTAAGTCATTGATACACACATGGTCCGGCAGAGATGCAGCATAAAAAATGATGTCTGCAATGTCAGCAGAACTTAGTGGTTTCATACCCGTGTAAACTTTATCAGCCGCATCCTGGTCACCTTTGAAACGCACGAGGGAAAATTCTGTATCGGCAGCGCCCGGTTTTATGTTGGTAACCTTGATTGAATGTTTCAGCAGATCTATCCTCATTGCCTGGCTGAGCGCATCCACTGCCGCTTTGGAGGCACAATAAACATTGCCCTGCTCGTAAATGTCATCCCCGGCAACTGAACCGATATTGATGATGTGACCTGAACTTCGGCTAACCATTTCCGGAAGTATCGCGCGGGTGGTGTAAATAAGGCCGTGAACGTTTGTGTTCAGCATAGTTTCCCAATCGTCCATATCAGCATCGTCGAAGTAATTTTTTCCCAGTGCAAGGCCCGCATTATTTATTAGCACATCAACGGGCTTCCAGGAATCGCTACGGGCGGAGATGCTTGAAAATACCAACTCTTTATCCTGCACATCAAAGGCAAGCGTCTCCACTTCAGCGTGAAATCTGCTCGTGAGATTTTTTTGAATTGCTTGTAGCCTATCCTCGCGTCTGCCATTTAAGATCAGGCGATCTCCATTCGCCGCAAATTTTTCCGCACATGCTTTACCGATACCTGAAGTTGCACCGGTGATAAATACTAATCTGCACATTGGTTGCCTTTTACAAAATTATTTCTCAATTGTAACTGATTTTAAAAATTCAATTTGGCCAGGTGCTGTGACTGTGGTCACAGTTTCCGCAAATGGCGTGTATAAAAATTTCTCGTTCTGCATTTTCTCCATATGCTTTAACAAGTGATCATAATATCCTGCGGAGTTTAGGATGATGATTGGCTTATTGTGAATTTTTAATTGATTCCAGGTAAGTATTTCGAAAAATTCATCCATGGTGCCATACCCGCCGGGTAAAATAATGGCAGCGTCAGATTTTTCGTAAAGCATTCTTTTTCGCGTATGCATATCCGATACCTCAAGCAATTCTGTGATCTTTGTGTGCTGTCGTTCCCATTCGGTAAGCAGGCGCGGGATAATTCCAATCACTTTTCCATTTCCAGCCATTACTTCATTAGCTACAGCGCCCATTAATCCTGAGTTGCCACCGCCATAAATCAGCGTAATATTATTTGCTGCGAAAAGGCGGCCAATTTCCGCGGCATGCTGCGCAAATATTTTGTTGTTTCCTGTAGACGAGCCACAAAAAACTGCGGCAGCGGTGATTGACATTTTTTTATTTATCTTGGATTCAATTGAAAGCGATTCAATTTCCTGAAAGATATTTTAAATCTTTATTGCGGTAGGTAACCAAGCGATATTTTATGTCCCCATTTGTTCTGCTTTCCTTTATCATCGGTTATTTCTTACTGTTGATCGTCATCTCATATTTCACCTCAAGGAAGTCATCCGACAACTCTACCTTCTTTATTGCGAACCGTTCTTCCCGGTGGTACCTTGTAGCCTTTGGGATGATTGGTACGGCCTTGAGTGGTGTCACCTTTATTTCTGTGCCGGGGGAAGTAGGTAATGCAGCAGGTTCACAGTTCCGGTATTTCCAGTTTGTGCTGGGAAATGCGGTCGGGTATTTTGTTGTTGCCTATGTATTGCTCCCTCTTTACTACCGAATGCATCTCACATCTATCTACGAAGTGATTGAGAGAACGCTCGGAAAAGTCAGCCATCAAACCGCGGCTGCCATTTTCCTGCTTTCCCGCACTATCGGTTCTGCATTCAGGCTCTATCTTGTAGCGATTGTTTTACAGAAATTCATTTTCGATGCCTGGAACGTTCCCTTTTGGGTTACAATAGTACTTTGCCTTTTACTCATTTGGGCATATACTTATCGCGGGGGACTGAAAACAATTATCATCACTGACAGCCTGCAAACTTTTTTCCTTGTCACTTCAGTTGTTTTATCTATTTACTTTATTTGCCGCAACCTGGACCTGAACATATTCACTGCGTTTGAAACCATCAAAGAAAGCAGTTACTCGAAAATCTTCTTCACAGATAATTTCGTTGGTAACAAATTTCATTTCACAAAGCAATTCCTTGGCGGAATATTCGTCACCATTGGAATGTTCGGCCTTGACCAGGATCTCATGCAAAAAAATCTGAGCTGCAAAACACTGGCAGACTCACAGAAAAACATGCTCACGTTTACCATTGTATTTGTAATTATCAATCTATTTTTTTTAAGCGTCGGAGCGCTTTTGTACATCTACGCAAACACAAATGGTATTGCCGTTCCCATTGACCAGGTGACAGGTCAGCCACGAACTGATTATATGTTCCCGGAGATTGCATTAAATTATTTCAAGGGAGTACCTGCTATCGTTTTCATGTTAGGTCTTACAGCAGCAACCTTTGCCACCACTGACTCTGCTCTCACAGCGTTAACCACTTCTTTTTGTGTCGACTTTTTACATTTTGATGAAGAAGCAACCGTAAATGAAGCACCGAAAGTTCGCAAGCGCCATATGGTTCACATTGGTTTTTCATTTTTGATTTTACTGGTCGTATTACTTTTCAATGCAGTAAATGATCAGTCGGTTGTAAGCGCAATATTCAAAGTTGCCACCTTTACTTATGGACCCTTGATTGGCTTGTATGCGTTCTCGCTGTACGCAAAAAAGAGAAATGTGCTGGATAAAGCCACACCCATTATCTGCATACTCGCTCCGTTGGCCTGTTTCTTTATCGACAAATATTCCAAGGAGCTTTTCGGTGGATATGTGTTTGCTGAAGAATTGATTATTGTTAATGGCTTACTCACTTTTCTCGGGCTATTGCTTGTATCATCACCCCGGTCACCTAATGTTGCCAGGGATTAAATTATGGAAGTAGTCAGCAAACAGGTAGAAGATTACGCAGAGCGGTTCACAACCCCGACGGAGGACTTATTGCAGCAAATTGCCGAATTCAATTATTCCCACCACGCTCATTCTAATATGCTCAGCGGCCCCGTACAGGGAATGTTCCTGGAAATCATTAGCCGTATGCAGCGCCCGCGGCGTATTCTGGAAGTCGGAACTTTTTTAGGCTACAGTACCTTGTGCCTGGCAAAAGGCCTTACTGAAGATGGCGTGTTGCATACCATTGACATCAATGAAAGGGATGCAATTCGAGCGAAAGAATATTTCATAAAATCTTCGTTACAGGAGAAAATAATTTTACACCTCGGTAATGCGTTAGAGTTAATACCGGCCCTGAATGAAGAGTGGGATCTCGTATTCATTGATGCAGACAAGGCGAATTACATAAAATATTACGAGCTAACTTTACCAAGGCTTAAAAAAGGCGGAGTGATGCTTGCTGATAATGTCTTATTTCACGGCGAGGTACTCGGGCAAAGTATTAAAGGCAAGAATCCAAAAGCGATACACGCATTTAATGAACATGTGGCAGCAGATCCCAGAGTGAGGCAGGTGATGGTTACTATCCGGGATGGCCTTACCTTTATAATGAAAAACTAATTATTGCATAACCCGTACGGATACATGAAACTTACAATTATCCCCCTGGTTCTATGTTTTTTCGGTGCGAATTTCGCTTTCTCGCAAACGATCACCGTTCAGCAATACATTGATCAATACAAGGACATTGCCATCCGCGAAATGAAAAGAATGGGTGTGCCTGCTGCCATTACCCTTGCGCAAGGCATACTCGAAACGCAAAGTGGGAACAGCGACCTGGTCAGAAAGTCAAATAATCATTTCGGTATAAAATGTAAAAGTTCGTGGAGTGCCGGAGGAGTGAGCCACGACGATGATGCACCTGGAGAATGTTTTCGCGTTTATAAAAATGCCGAAGAATCTTACCGGGATCATTCCAACTTTTTGCGTGCCGGAGAACGCTATTCTTTTTTATTTAAGCTGGACCCGACTGATTATGTTGCCTGGGCGAAAGGTTTGCGGCGAGCGGGCTACGCCACTAACCCGAGGTACCCTGATATTCTCGTAAAAAATATTGAGGAAAACCATTTGCAGCAGTACACTTTGCTGGCAGCAAACGACGTCCCTAACTATGATGGTTCAAAATACAGGGATGAAGCAACGAACGAAGCTTACGTTGCCCGGGCGGAAGAATCCACCAATGA
>JBBQSI010000009.1:0-20662 GCA_038213975.1 Chitinophagales bacterium | reverse complement strand
TTTCCTTTGCCTTTAAAGGCGGTTACTTTTTCTTCTCTCCATTTAATCTTAAGCCTCTCGAGCTTTTTGCGCTTTTGCGGTGTCAAATATTTTTCACCGTCGGTGAAAAGTGTAATATCGTCGCTCCACACTAAAAGAGTTTCGGCGAGGTCGATACCTGAATTTGTTTTTGCATAAACGGCAATCTTTTCTCCATTGTGTTCCCAGCCATCACAATACGGACAATGATGAATAGAGGTACCGTAGAATTTGTCTGTGCCCGGTATATCAGGAATTTTATCTTTTACTCCCGTCGCCAGGATCATCTTTTTAGAATGGTACTGTTTGCCTTTTATATCTGTTACTTGAAAATTTCCTGTTGCCATTTTTTTCGCCGACGTCACTTCTTCCCGCTTCATCTTCACCCCATACTTTTTTATTTCTGCGTGGCTGTATTCAAGAAACTGTTTCGGGGAAATATCATCACGGGTGAGAAAATTATGCATCCCATGTGACATGATGTTTCGCTGCTTGCCATGATCAAAAAGCAGCACGTGCCGGTTACATCGCCCGAGTACAACGGCTGCATTTAGCCCTGCTGGCCCGCCCCCTACAATTATTACATCAAACAATTTCATAGCAAGTTTTTATTTTTTTTTGGTTATTTGTCGAAGGTTAGGAATAAAAACTACCCGGAGAAATTATTGTAGCCGGAGAGGGTCTAGCCTCCTTATTTGCGTCGCGGGTATTTCTTGCACGCCGTTTTTTCTCTGCACGCCGATCAAAATTTTATCCGGAGAATTTTCAACGATAGAAATGGCCGGGTCAATTTTTTCACCAGGGTTCATCAGCCAGGCAGTTTTCACTTTGTTGTCAAACAAAGTGTCGGGCCTGCCAAACTTATCTTTTACGATAAAAGGAAGTGAATCGATCTTGGAAATTTCCGGTTTAAACTTCCCGCCTGGTAAATCGATAAATACGATGTTCGGTCGCGTGCTGTCTTTGGAAATAATCAGAAAAAAATATTGATCTCCCGAAGTTGCTCCGGATATTTTCTCTACGCTGCCGTCTTCATGCAGGGTTACCCGTGGTGGAGCGCCACTGATGATCTGCCTTTGAAATCCCAGGATCTGTGGTAATTGGGAAGATGTCCTGCACCTGCTGAACGGGAGCAAGACTGCTAATAACAACCAGTGGAAGGGGAAAAATTTAGCCGGAGAATAAGCCATCTAGTTTTTTACAAACTTGCGTGTAAATTGTTGTGAACCGTCGGTCGTGCCAATGCTAAGTATATACACGCCCCGTGCCATCCGGCGAAGATCTACACTGCCTGATTGGTAACCGCGGGATTCAGTAAACACTAACTGGCCATTAGCAGCATATACTTTTACCGTGATGCTTCCCACACTTGTGAGGGTCCCCACGGTGTAAAACAGATCGGTGGAAGCAGGTGATGGATAAGCAGCCTGAACAAACGCCCCGGGATCAGTTGTTGGCGGCTGGCCCATACCATTTGGATTGTAATTAGGTGAGCCAATGGTAGTGTAGTACATGCCATTGCCATGTGTGCCAACTAGCAATGTATTGTCTTGCGGCCTGTAATCGAGCGATACAACTACCGCCAGGCCCAGCACACTATTACCCTCTCTTTCCCAGTTTACCGAGCCTGCATTTATATTTAATGTGCTGTAAAGGCCTACAGAGGTACCGACATAATATTCGGTCACTGCCTGGCCTCCATTATTTTTTTTCGTGATGATGGCACAACTGCGTATAGAGGGCAGCGTTAGGTTGCCTTCTGCATTTTTCCACGTGGGTGTCGCACTTTTTGCATTTGCGGAATACCAGATATTTACCGTTCCGTAATTAGAAACCACAGCCATTATTTCATTATCGTTGTTGGGATTCACGGCAATGTCTGCAACATTTCCGTCTAAGCCTGGAGGGCTGATATTAACCGGAGTCGAGGCAACTGGAGCATTCCTGGGATCATCCAGCCTGAAAATTTTTCCATCAATGGTACCAATGTAAAGTGTGTGGTCGGTGGTGTAAGGTCCGCGGGAAAGTTCCAGCGATCGAATAGAAATATTTGTGCCGGAAGAATTGCCGGGGTTGACAGCGTTGCCGATGCCGGTTAATTCCTGCCAGGTGGCAGAGGTAACGTTTGCAGCCGCAAGGGTGCGGAAGATCCGGTTGAAATTGACGTAATACAGATCCTGGGGGTTGTCAAAGTCTCCTTTGAAATAAGTAACAAAATCGCCGAAGCCGCCATCAGGATTAGCGGTAAGCCCCGTGGGCGTTATTTCAGTAAAATTATTGGTGATGTCACGGGTGATGTTGCCAAACTGGGAACTGAAATAAACAGTGAAGGAATTATCTGTAACGGTCGCAATCGAAGCAGATCCACCATCGCCACTACCCACCTTAAATTGAAAATTGGGAGTAGGAATATCTCCTACACGGAAATAAGCGCCATTGTCCTGCGCTCCACCAATAAAATTATTCTGGCCGGGTGCAGGATCTATTGCAACATAGTTATATTGAAGGGTTTGATAGCGTGTAGCCATATTCCAATATACGGGCAGCGGGCTGTAATTCGAAAGGATGGTGTCCGATCGTTGGATTCCTCCGTCATTTAATGCATAGGCATGATTGGGATTCGCAGGCTCAAAATGAAGACCATGGAAATCAGCATGACTTGAAGGATATGTTTCAGAGTTGATCGGGTTTTGTTTTTTATATCCCCCTATCCACTCTGTTTTTGTATTGGTTGTAAATCCGTCAGTTGATCGGTAGAGATTTGTACCTCCGACAAAAACGACATTGGGATCATCAGGTTTCACTGCTACCATCATGTCATAGCCACCCTGCAGAGCAAGAGGATCAATGCCATCTGCCTGGCCCGGGAAGTCTGGCATATTTGCGGAAAGATTCACAAAACTGTTGTTGCTGGTATTAATGCGAAAAAGATCAGCTTCGGGATGTGCGCCTTTACTGGCATTTTGAGAGAGGCCATTTTCATAAAAGGCAAACAATAGATTTTGTTGCGAGGGAGCCAATGCAATTAAAATTCTCTTTGGCCCTGCCGTATCATAGGCATTGCCGCGCCACCCCGAAAGGGAATCTACACCCGGCGTTTTTCCGCCTGCGATATGCGTCCAGGAATTATAATCGCCGGTGGTGGATGTCCATACGCCACGCAGCGTTTGATCGGGATTGCCGCCATTTACTGCGAGGTATAACCTGCCGGAGCTGTTGGTTATGATATCCATTTGCCCTGCATCAGCGGTAGCAGCTACATTACTTCCAAACACCACGCGGAACGTCTGTCCGCCATCAGTAGACCGAACTAATCTGCGATGGGCGGCGATATATACATTGCCGTTAGCGGGACTTACAGTAATCTGATGAACAATATCAAATACGTTGTCAAATATTTCCAACGTGCCGGGGGCAAGGTTGCTGCCGTCAAAGTTTGTAACACTCAAAGGAAGTTTGGTCCAGCTCACTCCATTGTCGGTAGATTTTAAAATCCCGAAGCCAAGGTAAAACGCGCCAATATCAGAGGTTGAATTTCCAATAGCCTCTCCGCCACCCGCATACCAGGTATCCTGAAATCCCGGGCGGGGATCCTGGGCGATAGATGTCACGTTGTGAATGTCATTCTCCGGATTCACTTTTGTCCAGGAAAGGCCGCCATCGGTTGTACGGAAGATACCGCCACTAACGCTGCCGGAAAGTATTACCCGGTTTAAGCCGGTACCATACCGTTTATCAATGGCCATAGCCCGTGTGCGTCCGCCAATGTTGTCAGGCCCTGCCGGCAGGTAAGCGTTTAGGTTTTGCGGCGTTGAAATATCCGGGTTGATAAAGTTTTTAACGGGTAAACTTTTTGCAAAATCAAGTTCTTTTCTGCGAATGTCGCGGGGAATTTCGCCGGTGTGCGGGTCTTTGAGCATATTGAATTCATACTCCAGCCGTGCCTTTACAAATTCCTCTTTTTCCTCGCCATCATTATAAGCAACTATAGGAAACTTTGAGGCTTTCGGGAATAGCTGGTAAATACCCAATGCAGCAATAAAAATTACAGACAAGCAAACGAACAATTTTTTAGACATAGGTGTCAGTGCGGATTAACCACGTTGCAGAAACAAGAAAAGTGTTTATGATAACGGGACAATGACGAATAAGTTGCCTCCAAATTACGAAAAAAGGGTGTCACGTGTTTTAGAAAAATACCCTTTAATTCACTATTTATAGATAATGTCGGTTACCTGCTCCGGAAACCTTTCCGGGTGATGTAAGCTTTTTCTTTTCTGATAAATGTCTTCACGAGCAGCACTCCGGCAATAAACCCACCAATGTGTGCAGCATAAGCAATGCCGCTGGCCTCGCTGCCGCCCAGGTATCCAGTGCCATTTGCGATCTGCAATAAGATCCAAAGCCCCAGGACAAGAAATGCCGGAACACCAAAAAACATGAAAAGAAAAAATACTGTCACTCGTTTTCGGGGAAAAAGATAAAGGTAGCCGCCCATTACCGCTGAGATAGCTCCCGAAGCACCGAGCGAAGGAATGAGGTGATTTTCGCCAAACAGGTAACCTGAAAAAATATGAGTGAGCGTAGCAATGATCCCGCACAAAAGATAAAAAGCCAGGAAGCGGAAATGGCCCAGTTTGTCTTCCAGGTTGTCGCCAAATATCCAGAGGTAAAGCATGTTTCCACCGATGTGTCCCAGGCCGCCATGCATGAACATGGATGTGACAATGGTAAGCCAGACAGGGATCATCGTTTTTCCCAGCCCTGGTATACGAACACTATCCCCGGAAATTGGATCATCAACATACACGGCATCTGTTACTACATCATGGCCGGATATTATTTCTGCCGGAACAGCAGCATAACTATAAGTAAAGTCCAGGTTGCGACCAAAATCCTGGTAATAAACGAACACAAAAATGTTGATCGCAATAAGAATATAGTTGACTATCGGAAATACCTTAAGGTCGGAATCATCGTCTGCAACAGGCAGCATCTTTTTTTAATTGTAAACTACCGCATAATCTTTTAGTTGTCCAACTTATTTAGGGGACTGTCACGCGAAATAAATACCGGTTGAGACTTAAAGAATGATCTGCCGTTCTTTTGTAGAAGCGACATCCTGTATGGAATGCCTGAAAATAATTTCGGCGATTTCTTCCGGTGTTTTCCAATCTGACCTGTTTGCCTTGGGCATAGCTTTTCGATTGGTAGGTGTGTCAATAATGTTCGGAACTACCGTCCAGGCTACCACGTTCTTATTTCCCCGTTCCGCATTCATTATTTCCTGCAGGCGGAAGAGTAAAGATTTTGCAAGCGCATAAGCCACCGAGCCGCTTCCGTTTGTGACATCCAGGCCAGGTCTTGAGCCAATAAAAAAAAGGTTGCCGCCGCCAGATGCCAACATATGGGCATGCAGGCCTTGTGCGATTGTATAAGCCGTGAAAAAATTCAGAGTAAACTGATTGGCTATTTCTTCAGCAGAAGTCTCCGCAAGACCGCCCGCACCATATCCACCCGCCGTTAGCACTGCTGCATCAATTTTTTTTTCTTGCGAAAGAATTTTCTCAAGCATTTGATTGACGGTTTTTTTATCACCAATGTCACCATTCAATTCAGTGTAGGAACCGCCTGGCTTTTCGAGATCATCTTCCCCTTCGCGATCTATCCCGAACACCCTATAATTTTCCAGTAAAAATTTTTTGACTACAGCTTTGCCAAGATTTCCTTTTGCGCCCGTTACCACCGCTACTTTCATTTAAAACTATTTTGCTTAACCATGAATATACGAACAGCTCCTTTAAAAATTAAACCGGCTGGCTGACACGTTGGGCATCTGAAGGTTTTTCCGTTGTAATCCTTTAGCAGCTTTACTTTTAGCTTTCAACTTTTCGACTTAAGATGAATTGAAGGTGCTCAATAAAGTTTTCGGCACGGTGGCTATACCATTATTTTTGATTCATAATTGCCGCAAATAATAAGAGGTCGTAATCTTTAAATCTTATTACCGGCTGGAAACCACATCTAATTGTATCCTTACCAGAAGATTAAATCCCTTTTAGAACTTTAAGCCTGCCGCTGAGAACGGCGGGCTTTTTTGTAAAATGTTTTTCGCGGCTGTTTTTATAGATGCAATATGTTTTAAGGCCTCCCGTTATAGTGATATCATTAGTTATTGTTTTGAATATTAAGTAGGCCACCCTGTAAAGGGTGGTTTTTATTTCCCCCTCCCCCTCCTTTCAGCTGCAATTTCTCTGGCCAGGAAAATAAATTCAACTTTGTGATAAAGTTGATTACAATGGCTAAGAACACCGGTCCTCTAATTAGTGCAATTGAACTCCTAAGCATTGCGGACGAAAAAAAAATCATTTTGTTAGACGCGAGGTCAGGTCCCGGAGCGAAAGACAATTATCAAAAAGAACATTTGCGCGGAGCGCAGCGTATTGACCTGGAGGCGGACTTAGCCAAAGTACCTGCTGATGCATCCAGGGGTGGCCGCCATCCGCTGCCAACGCCGCAGGAATTTTTAACAACCCTTCGCAGATTGGGTATTGAAATATCTTCAATTGTAATTATTTACGATGATAAACATGGAGCGAATGCTGCTGCCCGTGCGTGGTGGATGTTGCTGGCAGCCGGTGTAAAAAATGTAAAGGTGTTAGATGGCGGCTACCAGGCAGCGTTAGCGGCAGGCTTTCCCGTTACCAGCGAAATGCCGGCCACTTTAAGTTCTTCATTTGAATTTACCAACTGGCAACTTCAGGTAGCAGATATGGATGAGGCCGGTGCGGCTGCTCTTGACAAAGGTTTTGAAGTAATTGATGTGAGAGAACCACAGCGCTATGATGGAATATACGAGCCCATTGACTTAATAGCAGGGCATATTCCCGGTGCCATCAATATTCCTTACTATAGTAACCTCTCACCGGACGGACGCTTCCTCACCGGGGAAGAGTTGCGGAAAAAGTATGAAGACATTTCCAGCCGGCTTCCTAAGGATAATATCATCGTGCATTGTGGCTCCGGCGTCACTGCCTGCCATACTTTACTTGCTTTTGCTGCTGCCGGGCTTGACATTCCAAAACTTTATGCAGGATCATGGAGTGAATGGTCGCGGAATGATAAGCCGATTGCAACCACCGACTAACTGAAATGCGTATCCGAATATCCGGAAGCGGGCAGAATCCCATTTTGCCCATGGGACTTTTACGTATTGCACAGTAAATATGTTAATCAAATAATTAAGCAGTAATGCTATTGCGCAGCGTCCCCTGGTGCTATACTTTTGTATCAGAAGTTAATTGATGTACAACATTTAATCATCCCGATAACTCGGAAATCCAAATCCTGTTGAAAGATTAAAAAACCAAGAATCCAAAAAAACCAAAATCCAATATCAGTCAGCTTCTTTTTAAAATGAAAACCTGTAACATCCCAATATCCAACAAAGAAAATCCGCTTCGAAATCCGATGTAATCCTGTGTAAAGACCAACACCCCTGGAATGATAAAATATTCCACCAAGGCCCTGCAGCAATGCAGGGTTTTTTGTTTAAGATCAGTCACCTTATCCTGGCAATTTTTAAAAATGCTTAACGTTTGGGAAAGCTAACAGCCCTCAGGTTTGATGCTTAAGGCATGATTTCTGTTTTAACCGGCATATCACACCTATGAAATTTCTAACGCTACTCGTCCTGGCTTCATGCGTGCTCCTTAGTTGTAAAAAGGAAAAAGAAGAAATAATCTTTAAGTCCGTTGAAACGCTAACCCGGCTGGCTCCGGAATTCACTTTGTATACAATCCAGAAAGGCAAACAGTATTGCGATAATTCCACCCTCACGCTCGTGAATTATAAAAGCCTTCATTTCAAAGTAAAGTTTGACAGCTCTGCTATCTATGCAACATCCAATCCCTGGAACCAGTTCGATATAAATAAGCTCTACGGTTTCTCAGACAATAATGCAGCACACCAGGAATATAGCGCAAGATTTGGGTGGCGGTGGAATGCCGGGGAGCTGGAAATATTTAGTTATGTGTATAACGATGGTAAACGCAGTTTTTACAAAATCACTTCGCTCACAATAGGAGAGGAATATGATTGCAGCATACAGGTGGCTGCCGGAGAATACACCTTTACTGTAAATGATAAATCCTTAAAAATTCCCCGCCAAAGCACTACGCCTGAAGGGGAAGGCTACAAGCTTTTTCCTTACTTTGGAGGTGACGAGGTCGCGCCGCATAGAATCAATATTTACATAAAAGATATTCCTGCATAGCCGGGAGAAAGCCTGCAGGAAATGAATTGATTATTAAGGGTTAAATTTAATTTTAGTCCTTACGCTGAATCAATTCAAATGACAAGACATCTTTCGCTTCTAAGAGTTTTTAATACTGGCTTTTTTCTTTTCTTTTTACTTTTTTTCGGCGTCGCCAATGTGTATTCGCAAGCGGAAATTGCGCCATGGGGAAACCTCCAGGGAATCAGGATGGCGGGCCAGCTTATTCCCTTTCGAACAAGCATCCTTGTAAAAAACGACACTGGCCAAATAACGGAAACCGGCAAAGAAAGACAACGGCCAAAATATTCAAGAGATGGCCGTAGGCAAATAATTGATACGAGAATCGATAGCCTTTATATCACTGAAACGATCGAAGATGTTCAAAATGGAAAGGCGGATCTATCTGTCCGGTTGCGGGCTGCCGCTAATTCGCCGGCTCAGCAGGTCTTTCTCAAAATAGTACTGCCGCTGGATGATAGTATCCAGCTGCTCGGCCTGCAACGAAACAATCGTGATACATTCATTTCGGTTAATACTGCCGATGGGGTATCGTCTTATACTTCACGCAGGCTGACTGTAAAATCTTTCAAAAACTCGTTCCAATTCATTCCCCAATACCCCGTAAAATTAAAAATCGTTCCTGGTGATAAGCACGATAAAGACCCGTCATTGCTGATAAGCCTGGTGGACGGCCCTATCAAAGCTGGGGATGTAGTATTGAAAAAATTTAGTCTGGTAGCTCTCGCCACACTTGACACAAAACCTGTAACGATTACATTGAACACGAAAGAGCCGGGAGCCCGTTGGGATGGTTTCGGGGGGAATTTTCGCTTACAAAATCCCAAAACCGATCCGCAGGTGATTGATTACAGCTTAAAAAATCTACGTGTTGCCTGGGCCAGGGTTGAGTTTCCCTGGATGTATTGGCAACCCGACGAAGATGCTGACCCCACGTTGATAATGCAGGAAGGAAAAGTAAACCACCGGGTGAAAGCCGCGATGGACATGACTGCCAGGCTGTATCGTTCACAGATACCCATTATATTATCCGGCTGGTTCCCGCCACAGTGGGCCGTTCAGGGCAAATTGAATATGCGCCCGGTAGATGGCGTTTGGGGTAATCAATTGGATCCGGAAAAAATGCAGAAAATTTATAAGTCTATAACGGATTATATCTTGTACCTGAAAAAAAATTATCACGTAGAGATAGCCTTTTTTTCTTTTAATGAATCTGACCTCGGCATCAATGTCCGCCAAACTGCAGCCGAACACGCCGCACTTATCAAAGGGCTTGGTGCATATTTTAAATCGAAAGGACTGCAAACAAAAATGCTGCTCGGGGACAATTCTGATGCAACGACATTTGATTTCATTCAGCCTGCCATGAACGACCCGGAGGCCATCCCTTATATTGGTGCTGTGTCTTTTCATTCCTGGCGCGGTTGGGATACGGAGACTTTGCAAAAATGGAAGGATGCTGCTGATAAACTTCGTGTACCCCTTATCGTGGGTGAAGGTAGTGTAGATGCTGCGGCCTGGAATTATCCGCAAATTTTTGAAGAAACCTTTTACATTATGGAAGAGATCACCCTCTATGTGCGCCTCCTCTCCATTTGTGAACCGCTGACGATTCTGCAGTGGCAACTGACTGCAGACTACTCACCGATGGCAGGTGGCGGAATATTTGGGAATGATGAGCCTTTGCGTCCAACACAGCGCTTCTGGAATTTTAAGCAACTGGCCTCAGTACCTGAACATCTGTTCGCTATGGAGATAGAAGCAGACAACCCCCTTATCACCTGCGCTGCGCAGGGTGACAATACAACATCAACCTATGCTGTTCATTTGGTAAATAATGGAGCAGGACGGATCGCCACGTTGCAAGGACTACCTGCTAACATTAAAAGCATCACCCCTTACATTACCAATAAGGATGAGTCTATGCGAAAAATGACGCCGGTGAATGTACGCAATGGTACGGCCCGCTTCCCCCTGGCTCCACTGAGTTATGTAACATTGATTGCCAAATAGATCAGGTCGCGTTGATCTTGAATATCCGAAACAGATAGATGAAACCCGGAACTACCAGCATGAGGCCACGAGCAGCGCAATTAACAATGGCTTAAGCGTGGGGGGGGAGCAAGGGTGAACTTTTTGAGGAGCTAAGAGATTTATCGTTTATTTTTGAAAGACTACGATTCCGTAATAAACGAGTGTATGAAAAAATTGCTTGCTACCTCTTCTCTCCTCGGCATATTTGTTTTTGCTTCCCTGGTTTCCGCTGCACAGTGGACCAATCTTTTTAATGGGAAAGACTTGCAGGGGTGGAAGCAATTGAACGGAAAAGCAAAATACGAAGTTCGCGGAGACGAAATCGTAGGCATAACGGTGCCGAATACCCCAAATAGTTTTCTCGCAACCGAAAAAACTTACGGAGATTTTGTGCTGGAGCTTGACTTCAAAGTGGCTAATGATATGAACTCTGGCATACAGTTCAGGAGTGAAGTAAAAGACGGTAAAGATACCTGCAAGGTCACTTCGGACGTACCCAACCGTGTGCATGGTTACCAAATGGAGATCGATCCTTCTGATCGCTCCTGGAGCGGCGGTGTGTATGACGAAGCCCGGCGCGGATGGTTGTATCCCCTGTCATACAACACAGCGGCTCAGTCTGCTTTTAAGAAAAATGACTGGAATCACTACCGGATCGAATGTATCGGAAATTCTATCCGAACCTGGGTAAATGGTGTGCCCTGCGCACATCTTATTGATGATGCAACACCTAAAGGCTTCATAGCGCTGCAGGTGCATCAAATTAGCGATCCGGCAAAAGCCGGTGAAGAGATTCACTGGAAAAACATTCGGTTACAAGCTGCAAATATTAAACCTGCTCCCGCTGATTCTATTTTTATTGTAAACCTGATTCCAAACAATATATCGACCGCGGAGGAAGCACGAGGTTACCGGTTGCTCTGGGATGGTAAAACGACCAATGGCTGGCGTGGTGCTTATAATGATAGCTTCCCCGAAAAGGTTTGGTATATCCGGGACGGGACGCTTAATGTGCGTGGCGGCGCGGGCGCTGAATCGGCTAATGGTGGGGACATTGTGACGGACAAAGAGTTTGGCGCCTTCGATTTGCAATTTGAATTCCAGATAACAGACACGGCAAATAGTGGCGTAAAATATTTTGTTACGGAGAGTGAGCACAATAAAGGTTCGGCGATTGGGCTCGAATACCAGATACTGGATGATGATAAACATCCCGACGGCAAGCTCGGCTCCATCCACAACCGCACTACCGCATCGTTATACGACCTGATACCTGCAAAAAAGATTACGGATGATAATGGTAACCGGCGGGAGAAATTGCCTGTTGGTGCCTGGAATCGCGGTCGCATCGTTGTGTATCCCGATGGACGCGTGGAGCACTGGATCAATGGATGGAAAGTATTGGAATATCAGCGGGGCACTCAATATTATTATGCCCTCGTGGCAAAAAGTAAATACAACGTTTGGGACGACTTCGGCATGGCATCAAAGGGACATATTTTATTACAGGAGCATGGAACACATGTTGCATTTCGCAGTATAAAAATCAGGGAATTTTAAAACCAATATTTAATAATACAAGAGCATGATAAATTCACGCAGGCACTTTATAAGGCAATCAACCCTGGCAGCAGCAGGGACATTTTTAGCAACTAAAGGTGTATCGGCCAGCAGTTATCGCAGGATCCTGGGAGCAAACGATCGTGTAAGACTTGGTGTCGTTGGTTTTTCCGACCGTTTTCGGGGTTCGCATTTGCCGAGCTTTATGAATCATTACAAAGAGCTCAATTTTGATATTGTAGCCGTGTCAGATCTCTGGAAGATTCGCCGGGACGAAGGAGTGGCGCACCTTAAAGAAACGCTTGCCCATGACATAAATGGATTTCGTAATAATGAAGAAATGTATAGCAAGGAAAAGCTCGATGGTGTATTTATCAGCACCCCGGACTTTCAACATGCCCTGCATGCTATAGAAGCCATAAATGCGAAGTGTGACGTGTATTGTGAAAAGCCTTTTGCTGAAACGATGGAAGATAACAGGGCAGCCTTGAAAGCGGTCAGAGATTCAGACAGGATCCTGCAGATCGGATCGCAAAGGCGAAGCGGAGAAAATTATAAAGTAGCTGCAGATTTTGTAAAATCCGGAAAATTTGGACCTGTTACGATGGTTGAGCTCACTTGGAACGTGAACCAACCCGGTCGCTGGCGCCGGCCCGCACTTGTGGCTAAGTGTAAGGAAGAAGACCTTGACTGGAAAAGATATTTACTGAATCGCCCGGTGGAACCCTTCAATCCACGCAAATATTTGGAATACCGTCTTTTCTGGCCTTTTTCGTCAGGCATGCCCGGTCAGTGGATGAGTCACCAGATAGATACCGTTCATTGGTTTACAGGTCTGCCTCATCCGCGCAGTGTTACGGCAAATGGCGGTATTTACATGTGGAAAGATGGAAGGGAAAACTGGGACACAACGGCAGCAGCCTTTGACTACGGGCCGTTGGATGATCTCACCAAAGGGTTCCAGGTTGTGTTTATGAGCCGCATGCATAACGGCGACGAAAACCCGGCAGAGATATATTATAGTAATGGCGGTACAATGAATTTGAATACAAACAAGATCACCCCGGAGGGCGGCTTATCGGAAGGAATGGCCCAGTCTATGGGAATGAAGGCAAACCTTTTGCCCGAAATGGACCTGGCCGCGAAAGCAGAAAAGGTAGTAACCTCCGCGAATACTGGTGGTGATAGCCTTACATCAGCGCATGTACGAAATTGGATGGAGTGTGTCAGAAGCCGCAAAGAGCCTAATGCACCCGTGGAAGCTGGCTACCGGCATTCAATTGCCAACATCATGACGAATGCAGCGGTCAAAACTGGCGGCAAAGCGACCTTTGACGAAAAATCGCAGGATGTTTTGGTTAACGGGAAAGTTTTTAAATTCTAAGAAATCCAGTTGTAAATAATTTTTCAGGTGCGGAAAGCAGCATTTCAAGCCGCGTTTCTGTCATCTTTTGTAGGGGCAGGTCAATCAATTCTAAAGCTGCCTTGTATAACGATTGCTTATATTTCCTCTCAACTCTTTAAACAACCTGCTGACTTGTCAATTTTTTTTATTCATTTTGTTATTTAATTAACTTTTGTGTGTAAATTACACGTTAAAATTCTTAACAATTCTTAAATTTACGAAAGCTTATGAGACAAAAACTGTTACTCAGCATGTTTTTAGTGTGCTTTTGTGTCTTGCAAACAATAGCACAGCGTACAGTAACCGGAACGGTTATGTCAATGGAGGGGACTCCACTTGCAGATGCATCTATAACGGTAGTTGGAGAAAAGACAGGGGTAAGAAGTGCCGCCGATGGAACTTTTTCCCTTAATGTTCCGGCCACAGCAAAACTACTTAATGTTAGTTACGTGGGTTCCGAGAGCCAGCGTGTGGCTATTGGTTCAGACAACACGGTTGCTGTCGTTTTACAAAGTGCCGATCAGGCGCTTGAGAACGTCGTAGTGATAGGTTACGGTACTGCGAGGAAAAAAGATTTAACCGGGGCCGTTGCATCAGTGCAGGCTAAAGATTTCAATAAGGGAACTTATACTGCTCCTGATCAATTGATCCAGGGTAAAGCCGCTGGGGTGTTGGTAATTAACAACACGGGCCAGCCGGGCGGTGCTACTACGATTCGTATACGTGGTACTTCCTCTATTCGTTCGGGGAATTCTCCTTTGTTTGTAGTTGACGGTGTTCCTTTGTCAGGTGGTTCTGCCCGCCCAGGTGGCCAGGGTGATAATGGTACCAATCCATTAAACTTCATGAATCCTAACGATATTGAGAACATTGAAATATTGAAGGATGCCGCAGCCACTGCCATCTATGGTTCACGTGGTGCTAATGGAGTTGTTTTGATTACTACTAAAAGAGGTAAGACTGGTGCACCAAGGCTTGAAGCCGGTGCGGTTGTTGGTGTTTCAAATGTGTTGAAGAAGCCTGAAGTGTTGAGCGGGAATGAGTATCGCAAAGCGCTAAATGATTATGGCCTTACAACGGGAGATTTCGGTAATAGTGTTAATGCATTTGACGCAATCACTCGTACCGCATTGACGCAAAACTACAATACTGCTATTGGCGGAGGAACAGAAGGCGCCCGCTACAGGTTGTCTGCAGGTTACCTAAACCAGGAGGGCGTAATCGAAACTACAGACCTCACAAAGTTGAATGCAAATCTGACCAGCAGTTTTAAATTCCTGGAAAGCAAAAGATTGGCAGTAGACTTTAATGTCCTACTGACGCAAACGGACGAAAATGTAATTTTTAATAACGCCCGGGTAGGCTTCACTGGTAACGTAATTGCACAAGCTTTGCAATGGAATCCTACTCACTTATTGATCAAGCCCGGCACTGATTCAGCCTGGATAGATCCGGCCGTTGGTGCAACTACTGTAAATCCTTTAGCACAGTTGAGATACTTCAGTGATAAAGTGAAAGTGAATACAGTGATTGCCAGCATTTCTCCGTCATACAAAATTACCAACGATCTCGAGTATAAGTTGATTTATAGTATCAACCGTCAGCAGGGCGTGCTCAGGAACCAAATCAACAGATTGCTTAACAACCAGGGGGTTGAAAACCGGGGTAGAGCTTCGATTGGTAATGCCGAGCAAACAAATACACAGGTTACAAATACACTCAACTTCCAAAAGCAGGTAACTTCTAATGTGAACGTAAATGCATTAGTGGGACACGAGTGGTTGAAATTCGATTATCGGGAGAATTCTGCCAGCGGTAGTGACTTTCCTAACCTGGGCTTGAACTATTATGATTTCCTCGGTTATAGCACGCAAGGTAGCCGCGGTGTTGGATCTTTCTCTTCACCGACGTATGAATTACAGTCCTTCTTTAGCCGGGTATTACTTAACATAAGAGACAAATACACTTTGTCCGGGACGATAAGGGCTGATGGTTCTACCAGGTTTGGCCAGAATAATAATTATGGTTATTTCCCATCAGTTGGCGCAGGATGGGTAATCTCTCAGGAAGATTTCCTCGTAAATAGTCCTACAATCAATAGTTTGAAACTTAGAGCAAGCTGGGGTAGAACCGGAAACCAGGAATTCCCGTCGGGAGCTTCTCTTAACAGGTTTGGTTTTGGACAACAGTCAATTTCCCAATCTAATTACGGTAACGCTGATCTGAAATGGGAAACCTCAACGACGACAAATGCGGGTGTTGACTTCAGTATTTTCGACAGCAGGATCAGCGGTTCTGTTGATTACTTTTATAAGAAAACAACGGATGTTTTGTTTGAGCAAAACATTGTACAGCCTGCTCCCGGTGGTAAAATATGGGTAAACCTGCCAGGTTATGTATTGAATAACGGTGTGGAAGTTATGCTCAGCGCCAATGTGATTCGTAAGGAAGATGTGAACTGGAATATTGGGGGCAACGTTTCTTTCCTTCACAATGAAGTGCAGGGTCTCGCAGGATTTTACGAGACCGGTGAATTGAGAGGACAAGGTTTTTCTAATGTAAGAGCTCAGCGGGTAGTAAGTGGTCAGCCACTTAACGTTTGGTACCTCAGACGCTTCGAAGGATTAGATAAGGGGTCAGGCCAAAGTGTCTACACAGACGATGGCAATACGCTGTTCTACTCAGGCAGCCCTAATCCAAAGATGCTACTTGGTATCAATACAGATTTCACTTACAAGAAGTTCTCTGCAGCCATCAATATGAACGGGACATTTGGCCAGTATATTTTCAACAATACTGCCGCCACTGTGTTAGGGATAGGCAACCTGGGAACAAGAAATATTTCGAAGACTTTGCTAGGTGGTGATGTAATGGAAGCGATATCAAATGCGCCGGCGCCATCGACCCGAAATCTTGAGAAGGGTGATTATTTGAAAATGGCAAACGCGAGCATTGGTTACAGGATTGGAGATGTTGGTAACACTTTCAAAAACGTATACATTTCTCTGACAGGTCAGAACCTGTTTGTAATTACTAAGTACTCAGGATTTGATCCTGAGGTGAATACAGACGCAGGTTTTGGTGGTATACCATCAATTGGTGTTGATTACGTTCCTTATCCATCAGCCAGGACCGTTCAGTTAGGAGTAAACTTTCAACTTTAGTACATAAAACTTTTAATAAACATGAAACATTTTAAAATCTTAGCGGTACTGTGCCTTACGCTGCTTTTTTCCTGTACCAAATTGGATGAAAGTTTCAGAAGCGAACTGGAAGCTAACAATTCACAAAATATTACGGCCGACCAACTTCTCATAAGTGCCTATAATGGCCTGAACGGCCTAACTCACCAGGGAGATGTGTGGAGCGCATCAGAAATTTCTTCTGACGAGGCAATTGCGCCCACTCGCGGCCCTGACTGGGATGATAACGGCCTTTGGAGAGCGCTTCACGAGCAATCGTGGAATGCTGATCACAGCTTTCTGTCTAATGCATACAATGGTTTGCTTTCCACCCAATTCGCAGCATCTAACGTACTACAATTTAATCCTAGTGCGCAGCAGGCTGCGGAGGCTAAATTCATTCGCGCTCTGTCAATGTTCTACGTAGTGGATGGATGGGACCAGGTTCCGTACAGGGAAGATCTGACCAATTATAAAATTCTGCCAACAACGTTGAAGGGAAACGAAGTTTCTGACTTCATCATAGGGGAACTAACCGGCATTATGAGCAGCTTACCTGCTACAGGCCCGGCCTATACAGCGAACCAAAATGCAGCAAAAGTGCTATTGATGAAGATTTACCTGAATTATGGCGTGTACGCCAACAGGGCTTCTCCTGCTTTTGATGCAGGTGACATGGCAAAAGTGATCTCCCTTGCTGACGAAATAGTAGCTTCGAATAATTATTCACTTGCTGCTAACTACTTTGATAATTTTGCTCCTGATAATGATGCAAAATCAACAGAGAATATCTTCACGCTCTACAACCAAAATGGTGTAAGAGGCGGTAACGTTGCGGCATCTACTTTTTCCGTTTCCCACTACAACATGAACCCTGGAGGTTGGAACGGCTTTTCAACGCTCTCCGATTTTTACGATAAGTTCGAAGCTACGGACACACGGCGAGGGGTATATTATGCATACAGCGCAGGCTTGCCAAATCCTGGCAAAAGACAGAATGTTGGTTTCCTGATTGGTCAGCAATATAATTTGACAACTGACGAAGCATTAAAAGACAGGAAAGGGAATCCATTGGTCTTCACCCGCGAAGTTGCCTTAAGGGAAACTGGGAATAACCTCGAAGTAACAGGTATACGCCCTATTAAATATCCATACGACTATCCAAACCGAGACCAGCAGAGCAATAATGATTGGGTAATTTTCAGGCTTAGTGATGTGATGCTGATGAAGGCAGAAGCTCAATTGCGCTCAAGTGATGCCGTAGGCGCTTTGGTAACTGTAAATCTCCTACGTGCAAAGCGTGGTGTAACACCTCTGTTATCTGTTGATATAAATACGTTGTATGATGAGAGAGGCCGTGAGTTGTGGTGGGAAGGATGGCGTCGTAATGACCAGGTTCGTTTCGGTACATTCCTTTCCGCATGGTCTGATAAATCAGCAACGACCTCTACTCAATTAATTTTTCCAATTCCGAGTGGACAGTTAGCGGTAAATCCTAATCTAACGCAGAACCCAGGTTATTAATTTAAAATATTATTTTATTCAAAAAGGTCATTTGTTACAAATGGCCTTTTTTTGCTTTGTGGAAATGAGAGTGGGAAAAAACTTACTTTATACAATATTATTTTCATCTCTTTTGGCGGCATGTAATCCAAAGAAGGGAAAGGACACCCTTTTTACGCTAAATGAGAAGACCGGCATACAATTTTCCAACCAGGTAAAGGATGAGAAAGATTTCAATGTATTTGTTTACAGGAACTTTTATAATGGCGCCGGCGTAGCAGTTGGCGACCTTAATAATGATGGCCTGCCCGAAGTGTTTTTCACTTCCAATATGGGGGAAAATAAGATGTACCTCAACGAAGGAGGTTTGCATTTTAAAGATATTACTGCTTCATCCCACATCATCAATAAAGGTAAATGGGCGACAGGTGTCACGCTTGCAGATTTAAATGCAGATGGCTACCTTGATATCTATGTTTGTTATGCAGGTTATCAAAAAGGAGTCGATCAACAGAATGAATTATACATAAATAATAAAGACCTCACCTTTACAGAAGAGGCTGCCCGCTACGGGTTGAATGATTCAGGATACACCACCCACGCGGCATTTTTTGACTATGATTTGGACGGCGATCTTGATTGTTTTTTAATCAACAACAGCTTTATTCCTGTTAATACCCTGAATTACGCGAATACCCGTGACCTGCCGCCCGCGGACTGGCCGGTTGCTGACTTTTTAAAAGGTGGAGGTAACAGGTTGCTTGGAAATGAAAATGGGAAGTTCGAAGACGTGTCTCAAAAGGCAGGCCTGCACACAAGTCTTATTAGTTTTGGCCTTGGGGTAAATGTAGGCGATGTGAACGGAGACGGGTATCCCGATGTATACGTATCAAACGATTTTTTCGAACGGGATTACCTCTATATTAACCAGAAGAACGGCACCTTTAAAGATGAACTCGAAGAATTTGTGCAACATACCAGCCTCGCCTCGATGGGCGCAGATATGGGAGATATAAACAACGACGGTTATCCTGAAATTTTTACAACTGACATGTTGCCTGACAGTGATTACCGCATGAAGACAACCTCGTTGTTCGATAATTATGATGTATATAGTTTGAAAGAGCGGTTAGGGTTTTACCACCAGTTTATGCAAAACACCTTGCAACTCAACAACGGCAACGGCCGCTATATCGATATCGCTAACTACAGTGGCGTACAGGCGTCCGATTGGAGCTGGGGAGCTTTAATGTTCGACATGAACAATGATGGCTTCAATGATTTGTATGTGTGTAACGGGATCTATCATGATGTTACCGACCAGGATTTCATTGACTTTTTCGCAAACGATGTAATTCAAAAAATGGCGCTAACGGGAATGAAAGAAGAGGTAGATGATATCATTAAAAAAATGCCTACTTCGCCGATTTTAAATAAGGCTTATCTCAACAGGGGTAACCTTACGTTTTTAGATTGCGGTGATTCACTGGGTTTTTCTCAACCTTCATTTTCAAATGGCGCCGCTTACGGTGATCTTGACAACGATGGCGACCTGGACCTCGTGATAAACAATGTAAACCAGCCAGCCTTTGTCTATCAAAATAACGAGTCAGCGTTACAGAAAAACAATTACCTATCGGTGACGCTTAGGGGTGACAAAAAAAATCTTTTTGCAGTTGGGGCGAGGATTAAAGTTTTTAAGGGTACCGACATTTTTTCGAGGGATGTGATGCCTAGCCGTGGATTTCAATCATCCGTGGATTACAAGCAGGTGATCGGACTTGGGAAATTTACCTCGGTTGATTCCATGGTAATTACCTGGCCGGACAGGACAAAAACTTCCATCTCCAAGCCTGCGATCAATCAACTTCATGTGGTGGAGAAATCAAAAGCTTCATTAGATTCTACTGAATTGCAACCAGGTTTACAGGCATATTTCCTTCCGCAACAGTTGCCTATGCAAGCGCACGCCGAGGACACTTATATTGATTTCTACGAGCAAAGAAATTTACTTTCCATGCTTTCCCGGGAAGGGCCAAAGATTGCAACGGCTGATGTAAATGGAGATGGAATGGAAGATTTCTATCTGGGAGGAGCTAAAGGGCAGCCAGGTCAGTTGATGATTGCCACTGGCAAAGGATTTATTTCCAAAAAAGAAAAAGTATTTGATGAGCATGCAGACTTTGAAGATGTGGCTACCGTATTTTTCGATGCAGACAATGACGGCGATATGGATCTCTTTATTGGTGCAGGCGGTAACAACTTACCGCCCCGGAATAAGAATATTCAGCATCGTCTTTATCTTAACGATGGTAAGGGAAACTTCACCCCGCTGCAAGATGCTTTCCCTGAAAATAATATGAACATTTCCACTGCTGCGCCTTATGACTTCGATGGCGATGGTAATATTGATCTGTTTGTTGGTGGGCGCAGTGTACCGTATGCTTATGGCACTACGCCTGCCAGTTACCTGTACCACAATGATGGCACCGGGCATTTCACCGATGTCACCAACCAATATGATCCGCAATTAAAAAATCCCGGTTTGATCACAGGCGCTGCCTGGGTGAATATTTTAGGAGACGAAAAAAAGGAATTGGTATTATCTGGAGAATGGATGCCGGTACGAATTTTTCAGTTTACCGAAGGAAAAGCAACGGAAGT
>JBBQSI010000008.1:0-21866 GCA_038213975.1 Chitinophagales bacterium | reverse complement strand
TTCATTAATTCAGGATCGGTCTCCCCTGCAGGCAAATCATCATAACTGAACACGGCGGAGTCGAGATCTGAAGCGCCGATACTAACCCGTAGGTAGCTCACGTGAATATCACCGTCGCCTTTACCAAACTATTCCTTCAACAACGATGACCTAACGTTATGGGGTAGCCGGTTTATAACCTGGGCGCTGCCTCCGGTAAGCGAATAGCCAAAGCCGTCTATGGTTTGAAACTTTTCTGACTCTTTTACTTCGATCACATTCACGGAAGAAGTATTAGCAGTAAAGGGAATGAGCGCCGGTTGTTTTTCCAGCAGCTTCGCTTCATCACCCGTTGTGTTCCATGCCTGTATTCCCGTCCCGTTGGAACTGTCAATCGGCATCATTTTTTTCGAGCAGGCAGAGAACAACATAATACCGAAGAATGTTGCGGGAAAGATTTTATTTATCATGTGAGAAATGATTTCATTGATTATTTCACGCCACGGGTGCGAACATCAACGGGCGGCAATGGAGGTAACAGGTTAGCAGGTTTATCGAGATAAAAATAACTCACCGAAGCAAGATCATCCGACCGGTAGAAGTTGACCCAGCCTTCGGGAAAACTTTCGTCATGAATGTCAGGCGGATTGCTCATCTCCATAAACTTTTCGAATCCCTTAGGTCCATCAACGGTTACAGGTGTAAGCTTTGCTCCCGCTTTTAAAATTTCCCGCACATGATCACGATCCCAGCCCCCGATCTGCTGCCAGGCCACCTGCAGGTTATTATAAAAATAGACAGGGTCGGGAATGTGCCAGCGGTAATACACAAACTCTCCTGTAGAATCATTTGCTGTGGTGCACCCCTGGTAGAGGTTGACAAACTTACCCAGCCCCCAGGCGCTGCCGAGATAATCCTCTGCACCCGTACCGATGTATGACGGAAAATCTTTGTCATGGTCAATAAACATTTTCACTTCGCCCTCACCCCACCAGCTTTTACTGTAAGATGGATCTGTGACGAGCCCTACGCTTAGTCCAAGAAATCGTCCGTTACCCTGCACAGTTGGGAGAGGTACAAAATCAGGGCCGGGCGCTGAAGGAAATGACCGCGTCCAATACGCATGAAAATATAATGCATTGGCAGCTACATTCTCTTCGAGAAAATCAATATCATAAAAAAGTGTCACCACTTCTTTTCCTTCGTTGATCATCTCCACTTTTGCACCCTTACGAAATGGCATGGCGATGTAGCAAATAAATGAGCGGCCCTCTCCACTGGAAAATAGCGCCGATTCAAAAGGTATTTTCTTTCCCAGGTTCTGGCAGAAGAAATCGCCCATGGGTACATCCACTGCGGCTTTAGCCTGGCCGTCCCAATACATTTTCAGCCGCAGGCTACGCAACTTAACGGGGTTTTGATCCACCGTCATCCAGATGCGGCGAATACTCCCCTGGGTATTAATATTTAGTAAGGTCTTCGTTTCGCCGGGCTGCATGCGTTCAAAAGCATGACCCTTGGCACCTTTGTTATCACGGCCGCCATTGGCCTTCAGGCCATTCAGGTTCTCAAAGCTGCTGATGCCGCTACGGGTTTTCGCTGTGGGCATTTCATACACGGCCTGGGCAGTCAGCAATGAAGTATAACTGAGTAGCATAGCCGAAAATATTATTTTCAAAAGCATGACGATAATTTAGCAGATCAAAACTACATCTCCCTAAGGTAGTGTGATACAATCGGAGCAAACTGCATCCGCATTTTCAGCCGCTCGTGCGGTACAAAATGCATTAACGATTATGCGATTGCACATTCACAGTACTACTACACTGATATTTTTTACGCACCAGGTTCATTATTTAAAATATCTCACTTTCTTCTCATTCTTCGTTTCCATGTTTTGGGATTATTCTTTTCATGAATTATCGCAAATACGAAGATTATATCCCCTTCCTTAAAAAACAAAATGAGAGAGGGGAAATCAGAAAGACGGTAGCGCCTGGCTTTTGTGTTTATATTAAACCATGCATCCGGGTTAGATGATATTCTTCCAAAACCGTCATACAGCTGTGAAACAAAACGAGCGGCAAGTGATTGCGAAATGTTTTTATACCAGCCCGTGATTTCTTTGATATCGATTGAAGCCTCTGTTAAAATTTTTATGCAAGGGATCATCGTATCATAATATCCAGTTCCTTCCTCAATTGTTCCGGATCAATAAATGTCGCTTTGCCTGAATCAAGGATTGTCAATCTTTCATTGATAAACTCCATCTGTTCGTCAGTCAGCAATTGCTGTTCCTCACCAAATAATTCAGATTCTATGGCTTCATATATTTCGTATTGTTCAGCTTTGGAAAGCTTAAGCACGTCTCTTTTTAGTTTGCCCATAAACAAATTTTATACAAATTACAAAAATATCTCAGCTATGCGAGGCTTCTCCGTCTGACATCTGTATCATGCCGTCTCCGGCGACAATAAATACAACTCTTATTTAAGAAGTTTAAAATCCGCCTCTTTCACATCGCGGCTGCTACCACCAATGAATACCTTGAAATCGCCGGGCTCGGAAACAAATTTCAGGTCGTAATTATAAAACTTAAGATCCTCGTTGGTGATCTTGAAAGTCACTTCTTTTGATTCGCCCGGTTGCAATTCAATCTTTTGAAAACCTTTCAATTCTTTTACAGGGCGGGTGACACTCCCCACTACATCCCGGAGATAGAGTTGTACCACTTCCTTACCGGAACGGCTACCCGAATTTGTGACAGTCACTTTAGCATCGATAGAACCTGTAGTGTTCATTGAGTTACTGCTTAGGTTTATATCACCGTAAGTGAAAGTGGTATAGCTGAGCCCAAACCCAAAAGGGTACAGAGGTTCGTTGGAGACATCGAGATAATTGGACTGGAACTTTTGAAACCACGGTCCGTTCAATGGCCTGCCTGTATTCTTGTGATTATAATAGAGCGGGATCTGCCCAACATTTTGAGGAAATGTCGTGCTCAGTTTGCCGGAAGGATTCACGTCCCCGAACAGCACTTCTGCGATGGCATCACCCGCTTCGGAACCTCCAAACCAAACATTCAAAATAGCCGGAACATTTTTTTCTTCCCAGCCGAGGGTCAAGGGCCGGCCGGTAAACAAAACCGCAACGACGGGCTTACCGGTTTTTACCAAAGCCATCAGCAGGTCTTTTTGCGATTGGGGGATGCTAATGTCAGAACGGCTGCTACTTTCACCCGTCATTTCTGCTGACTCCCCCACAGCTGCAATCACTACATCACTTTGCATCGCCGCTGCCAAAGCTTCATCTATCACAGTTTGCGCCGGGCGCATATCCCGTTTGAAAGACTTGCCGAACATGCCGGCACGCTCCTGGAATAGACTGTCTTCCGAAAGATTTGCGCCGAGTGCATAAATGATCTTAGCCTTGTCGCCGAGAGCGTTTTGTAACCCTTGTCGCAGAGAGATCGATTTGCTGAAATCGGCAGCAACGCTCCAGGTGCCGGTCATATTTGTTGTAGCATCTGCCAGCGGACCGACGAGTGCAATGTTGCCTGATTTCTTCAGAGGCAATACATTGTTTTCATTTTTGAGCAACACAAAACTTTGTGTCGCAGTCACTCTTGCGGCCATCCTGTTCTCGACATTAAAGACTTCATTTTTTGAGCGGACTTCATCGCAATATTTATAGGGATCATCAAAGAGGCCGAGTTTATATTTTGCTTCCAAAATCCTCCTGCACGCAGAATCAATTGTTGCCAGCGTCACAAGATTTTCATTCAAAGATTTCTGTAGAGTCGTCAGATAGCCTTCACCTACCATGTCCATATCCACCCCTGCATTGATCGCACGGGCCACTACCGTTTGCAGGTCACCTATCCCGTGATTGATCATCTCGTTCACGCCGGTATAGTCACTCACCACGAAGCCATTGAAGCCCCATTGTTTGCGCAATACATCTGTCATTAACCATTTGTTGGCTGTGGCCGGCACACCATCTACTTCATTGAAAGAAGCCATAACGCTGCCCACGCCGGCATCCACTGCTGCCTTATACCCGGGGAAATAATAATTGTACATCGTTTGATGACTCATGTCGGTGGTATTATAATCGCGTCCGGCTTCAGCAGCACCATACAGGGCAAAATGTTTTACGCAGGACATGATAGTATTGTTAGCACTCAAATCGTTGCCCTGGTATCCGTTTACCATAGCTTTTGCAATCTCTGCATTCAGAAAAGGATCTTCTCCGTTTCCTTCGGAAATGCGACCCCAGCGCGGGTCGCGGGAAAGATCTACCATGGGTGAGAAAGTCCAACATATGCCATCGGCACTTGCTTCCTTAGCCGCCACTTTTGCAGAATTTTCAATAAGCTGCATATCCCAACTACATGATAAGCCTAACGGTATCGGAAAAACGCTTTGATAACCGTGAATCACATCCATGCCGAAGATCATCGGAATTTTTAACCGGCTTTCTTCCACAGCTATTTTTTGAACAGCACGAATTTTATCTACGCCTTTGATGTTAAACAAACCACCGACCTGGCCTTTGCGGATCTTACCTGCTATGTCAGAGTTGCCCGCCTGCCCGGTTACAATATCTCCTGATCCCGGAAGGTTGAGCTGGCCAATCTTTTCTTCCAAAGTCATCTTCTTCATCAAGTCGTCGATGAAGGTTTTCATTTTTGCATTTTGGCCATAACTATGCAGTGATGCAATAGTAAGCACCATTAGCAGCAATCGTTTCGCAAGCATATTCGTATTATTTTGTTTTTACCAGGTGAGGTTGAAAATCCTTTTTCCAAATAGCATATCCTTTGGCATTCATGTGCAGACTATCGCCGACAAATATTTCGCTTTTGGCAGTGCCATCTGCATTCAGCATGCTATAGTAAACGTCTATGAAATCGGCGTTGGATTTTGACTTTACAAAGTCACTGATCATATTGTTGGCACTGATCATTTTAGGCCATAGCGCACGTCGGCTCGGGCTGGGCTTGAGGCCAACGAAGGTTATTTTCGCCTGGGGCAGGTGGTTGCGGATCATGTCAAACAATTGCACGAAGCGATTGTACACCATGGCAGAAGTAACAGTATCGGCAACTGCTATGTCATTCTCACCGCAATAAACAACAACTTGCTTAGGCAGGTATGGATAAATAATATCATCTGCATATCGGATAACGTCGGGCAACGTAGAACCGCCAAAACCACGATTAATAATTTTTTGTTTTGGGAAGTAATCCTGCACGTCGGTCCACTTTGTAAAAGAAGAACTCCCGACAAAAAGGATGACGTTGGCGGGAGGCATTTTAATACTGTCTTCGTGCTTAAATTTTTGGATTTCATTCCAAAATGGCGGTTGTCCCTGGGAGAAGCCCTGGACTGCCAGTTGGAAACAAAACACAAAGAATAAAAATAGCCTGGTAATGATTTTCATATAAGAAAGATAGATGATCGTGATATTTATTTGATAAGTATAACCGGGGCTTTGGAAGATACCCCATTCTCATTGAATGCTTCTATTGAATAATAATATTGCTGATCGGTTGCAAGGTTTCTTAATTCGAGTTTGTCGTTGTCATAAACCATCCATGAATTATAAAGCTTGTTTGGCGCAATGCCCCAAAGAATGTTATAGCCCTGTGCATTCGACGCACGATTCCAGGTAATGGTTGCGTTTCTTCTGTCTTCATTTCTTTTTACCGAGAAATTTTTTACCGCAGGTGGCGTCTTGCCTGACCCAACACCAAAAATCCTCAATCCTGAAATAGCGAGATATGGCGTCGGCACATGAATATTTTCATAACGGATATATCTTACCGTTTCTGGCGATGAGAGTTCAACGTAATCATTGGGTACATCGCGAAAATTATCTTTTCTGTCAACAAGCGTTGTCCAATTTTTTCCATCTACTGACCCTTTCACGACATACCTGTGGTGCATGCCCGGCGGTCTGCCATACAGGTCAGATTTGTAATCATGGTAATTTACCTGTACAGCAAAAACTTTCGCTGGCTTTTCAAGATCTATTTCCAGCCATTGTTTGTCATCATTTGCTTCGGCTAGCCAAAAAGTTTTTACATTTTCATCGTCTATGTTTCCGGGTTGGTGATCTTCCAAAACGGACGAGGATTTCACTGGCTTTTTAAATGAAACCAACATCCATCCCTTGAAAGATCCCGCACTGTCCGGCGTCGCAGGAACAGTGTGCGGATAATCGCCGAACCTCGTATCGCTGTACATCAGTCCCTCTTTATCAAACCAGGTTGGGTACATGGAAATTCGCCGTTCCCAATTCACGTTTACCGAAACAGCCATTGACGCGAAGTGCCAATAATTACCGTACGGTCCGATGACGGTACTGCCGTGTCCCGCACCATTCATAAAGCCGCCGGGTTTGTAAGAAAACGGATTCGAAGGCATATAAGTAAATGGGCCGAGCGGATCATCGCCCCAGTAAACGCCATCACCGTACACATTAAACTCCGTTCCCGGCGCTGCATATTGCAGGTAATATTTGTTTTTATATTTTGTCATCCATGGCCCTTCCATGTAACCCTTCAGGACGGTATCGGAATGATTTTCCCCAAAGCGTTCCCAGCCATGCAACTCGCCATCCAGTTTGAATAATGTATAGGTGCTGTCCGATGGTTTAAAGCGATGCGACATGTCCAAAGTCTTCGCCCTTATCGGAAAAGTATTGCTGGATCCCCAGTACATGTAGGCTTTACCGTTATCATCAATAAAAAGGTCTGGATCCTGAAGGTTGTTTAGGATAGAAGGCACGGCTTTCCAGTTTCCCTTCTTCGGGTCATGTGTATAAAGAATGCTCATCGAGCCGGAGGGATCACCTGTTATATACAACACAGAATCTTTGTAATTATTTGCCGCGGGTGCGTTCGATCCCTGGAAGTACCATTTTTCAGGTGTAATGAAATCCCAGGTATTCAAATCTGTGGAATGCCAATACCCTAAAGAGCGGGTAACGAACATGTAATATTCACCTCGAAAAGAAACAACAGCAGGATCAGCCCCCGAACGATAGGAAATATCATTGTTGGAATTATAGATCATGTACGTATAATCCAGGTTCAAAGGATTACAATATGTGGCAGGAGTGATGTTTTGCGCCGGAAGTGATTCCATCAAAATTGACAAAATCGCTAGACTCGCAAATCGTCTAAAAGTTTTCATGCAAAGTTGAATTTGCGGAAATGTGGTCGTAAGAAATCGTTTAATAAGATTGCCGGAACGGAGGGTTATGGCAGCAATCGCCCGGCTTGAAAGTTACCCATTGTTTTCAAAAAAATACCGATGTCTGTTCTTGGCCGGGATATTTACCTTAATGCTTCATCTTTCTCCTTGCTCAGGAAATTGGCTTCCTCACCAATTTCGCTGGTCGACCATTCCATCAAAGCTTCATCCGGCACTGCTTTGAGTGGTACAGTACTCGAGTTTGAAGGTTCGTTGTAAGGGATATTTTCAGATCGGTTGTACACTGAGATCAACGACCAGCGGGGCTTATCGGACAAGTTTGCTTCAGAGCGGTGCAAAAGGTTACTGTGAAAACACAGTGCATCCCCGGCACTAACTTCAACATATACGAGCTCCATAGTTTTCAGCGCCAGGTCCACATAATGTTGTGAAGCACCTACCTGCTCCCCGGCAAATCCATGCTCGATGCGGCCCATTTTATGGGATCCCTTAATGACCTGTAGACAACCATTTTGTTTGTTGGCATCGGTGATGGCTACCATTACCGACATCATTTGATCAGGCAGGAGAAATTCATTTTTATACCAATACCCATAGTCCTGGTGCCACTCCCAGGCACCACCTACGCGAGGTTCTTTTTGCATGAGCTTGCTGTGAAAATGGCAAACGTCACTATCGCCGTCCATGAGTTCATTAACGGTATTCACCATTCTTTCACTTTTGGTGAACAGGCCATAGGAATCCTTACCCGGCGTGTACCAAAGGGTGAGCTTTGTTTTCTTACCGGATTGATCGTTCAAATCGAATGCATGTTTTTGCAATGTTGCATCGCCCGTAGCGATGCCGTACAACTTCTCCACTTCTGACTGACGCAGGAAGTTTTTTATGATCAGATAGCCATCCCGATTGTACAGGCTAATATCCTGGGTAGTTAACTGGAAGCCGGACATGTGCGTTTAATTTTATTGGCTTACGAAGTTTATGTTTTTTTAGCGATTGCGAAACATTTTTCCGAAAAGTATTCACATTTTAGGGGTGAATAGGTGCATCAGCAAAAAACTATTTTTGTCAACTTGTATCCTTGCTGCTTCAATAATATATTTTTAACACCTTTATTTTAAATCTAAATTTTGCGCACTCTTTTATTTGTCGCAGTACTATTTTTCTATTGTTTGCAGCCGGGGAAGTTGGCCGCACAAGAAATCGCTGACACGCTGACGTTGGATGAACTAATTATTTCTGCCAGTAAGTTCCCTGAGAAACAAAAGAATATTGCTGCGCAAATTGCCGTGATCAGCGCAAGTAAAATTGCTACGACAAATGCCCAGAATATGGGTGACCTGCTGATGACAAATGGAAACGTTTTTGTTCAAAAAAGCCAGCAAGGGGGCAGCAGCCCCGTACTCCGCGGTTTTGAGGCGAATAGGATATTGCTGGTGGTTGACGGCATCAGGATGAACAATGCCATCTTTCGTGGCGGCCATCTTCAAAATGTAATTACCGTAGACCAGAATATGCTCCAAAGTGTAGAACTATTGTTTGGCCCCGCTTCTACACTGTATGGCAGTGATGCGCTCGGTGGCGTAATCCTCTTTCGCACCAAAGTGCCTGTACTTTCCGGGACAACCAACAAAGTGTTGGAGGGCTCCGCCTTTGCCAGGTACAGCTCTGTGAACAATGAAAAAACTGTCCATGCTGACTTTAATGTCGGCAGTAAAAAGATAGCCTGGTTGCAGTCGTGGAACTACAGCGATTTTGGCGATGTGAAAACGGGAAGTCACGATTATAAAAAATACCCGGGTTTCGGCCGCCGGCCTTTTTATATTACGCAAGTCGGCGGAATCGACTCCATCGTAAAAAATGATGATGACAGGATCCAACGGTTTTCCGGGTATCGCCAGTGGGATATTACCCAAAAGGTACTTTTTCAGCCTTCAGAAAAAACCACTCACCTGGTAAATCTTCAATATTCATCCTCGGGTAACGTTCCCCGTTATGACAGGTTGCAGGATGTTCGAAACGGCAACCTCCGTTTTGCTGAATGGTATTATGGTCCGCAGGAAAGAGCACTTTTTGCTTATGAACTCAATAAAAAGAATTTATCTGTTCTTGATGACCTTAAAGTAATAATCAGTTACCAAAATATTGTGGAAAGCCGCCACCAGCGGGAGTACAAAAGATACGACCGGTTTGATCACCGCACCGAAAACGTGGGCGTAGCAGGCTTAACTGTTGACGGACGAAAGCTGTGGAAGCAGCACGAGCTTACGGCCGGCGTGGATGGGCAGCTTAACCATGTTAGCTCTGAAGCCTACAGGGAAAATATCACCAGCAAGGAAAAAAGCAAGTTAGACAGCAGGTATCCGAATGGAAAGAATCGTATGAACTATTATGGCGCCTATGCCCAACACACGTGGAAATCGGCAGATACCAAACTTGTTATCAATGACGGACTGCGCCTCCAGTACGTATCCCTGCATTCTTCAATTGCTGACAATTCTTTTTTCAACTTTCCATTTACTGATATCAGCCAGGAAAATTTTGCCGTTACCGGCAATGCAGGTATCATTTATTCCCCTGCCACCGACTGGCGACTGAATGCAGTTTTCAGTACGGGGTTCCGGGCTCCAAATATTGACGACTTATCAAAAATTTTTGAATCAAGCACGGCCGCGAAGCAATTGGTAATTCCCAATCCCGGCGTAAAACCTGAGTACACGTACAACCTGGATGCAGGGATTACCCGGAAATCAGCAAAATATCGAATTGAACTCAGGGGTTTCTATACCTGGTTCCGCAATGCGATCAGCCTGGCACCTTTTCAGCTCAACGGAAAGGACTCGGTAAATTACAACGGGGTAGTGAGCAGGGTTTATGCAAATCAAAATCTCAACAAGGCCAGGCTTTGTGGCTTATCTGGAAACGTGGACTTTATCCCGGTAAAGGCGCTAACGGTGTCGGGTACACTTACATTTACAAAAGGTAAGCTCCAGCCAAATCAGCAGTCTGAAATTGCCCTTGACCATATCCCGCCAGTGTATGGAAGAACCGGCATCAGGTACGAACGAGGCCGGTGGCTCGGAGAAATATTTGCCCTGTATAATGGATGGAAAAGGATTGAAAAATACAACCCTTCTGGTGAAGACAATCAACAATATGCAACAATTGATGGCGCACCGGCCTGGATTACGCTCAATGCCAGAGCGGGAACAAGGGTAAGCAGCGTGCTCACTTTACAGGCAGGAATAGAGAATATTTTGGATAAAAACTACCGGGTATTTGCTTCCGGTTTTTCTGCACCGGGGAGAAATATTTACGTCGCGATACGGGCGGGTTTTCATTGACACAGTCAATCGGGCGCTTTTATAAACCAACGTGGGCGGTTGTAGCCAAAAAGAAATTTTGGAAACAGGATCTCGCTTCATTCAAACCGCCAAGTCTATTTTTTCTCCATCCTGATCTTTTCCAGGCCCTTTTGTATTTCTTCGTTTTGCATAAAAAGTTTCCACAACAAACCGGTTCGATAATTCTCAATCATTACCACCATCGGCGCCTGGTTAAGTCCCATATAAATGGGTGAACACCAGTTATGCGTGAGATCGAATGCATCGCGAAAGCCATATTCTCCCCACAAAAATTTACCATAGTTGTAATAATAATTTTTCAGAGCTTTCATGGATTCAGCGGGTGTATAAGGAAAGGAACTCACCGCTCCGGTCGGCGCAATTTTGCCGAGGTCTCTCGACTTGATGGGCTCGTCGGCAGAATAGCCGCGAGGGCCATCACTTGCTGTAAGCCCCCAGCAGCTATCGCCATATCCCTGGTATTGATTCGGGTTTTGAAGGCAATAACGATAGTTGATCAGCGCAATGTTTTGATTGTTGCTAAAATAGTTCGTGTAGGCGTCATTGATAGCATGCGGATCGTAGCCGAGGTAAGCATAATGGGTAAAGAATAAAGGCCCGCCATTGCTGACACCCACTTCTAGTTTGATACCGAAATAGCTGTGCCCGTTTGCATATTCCGAACCGTCTTTTGTGCCGCCCCAGTTGATGCGATATTCTTTTGCAATTTTATCCTGGCTTGCCCAGCCTGTATAATACATACTAGCGGGTACACCATGTGTCGGTGATGCGATCGCTAACAGGTAGGTTACCATCGTTTCATTCCAGCCTATCAACTGGTGGTTGATGATCCAGGCTTTATCAGGGGACCAGTGCCAGAAGAGGTACTTATTATCAGGAAAGCGACGATACCAGTCCCACTCTACGCCTTCCCAGAGCGCCGTTATTTTCTCCCGAATAATTTTCTCTTTAGCATCATCACTGTCAAAATACTGCCGGGCGGCCAGCAAGCCCTGCATAAGAAAAGAGGTCTCTACGAGGTCGCCGCCATTATCCCGTGGGCCAAAAAAAGGTTCCACTTTCCCAGTGGGGCCATCAATAAAATGAGAAAAAGCGCCGTGGAATTTTTCCGCCGTCGAGAGGAAATCTGCAATTTTAAGAAAGCGTTCTACCGATTGTTCCCGCGTGATAAAACTCCTTTCCGTGCCCGCGATCAGCGCAAGGATGCCAAAGCCCGACGCGCCTGATGCTACCATGTTTTGACGGCCAGGAATATCCTCTTTTGCCAAACCGCTATTACTTTCCGCACCATCCCAATAATAGCGAAAGCATGCTTCCTGAATCATTGACAAAAACGCTTCATCGTCCAACGGTTTTGTAGTTGCAGAAACCACCTGGCTGGCGAAACTTTCCTGGTAACTGTCATCGAGCAACGTTGACTTGTAATAATATTTCTTACCTGTCTCGCCCGTGTAATCGGTGTAGCGATTTATGACAGGGAGCTGAACACCGATGGGAATAAAATGCATACTGTCAGTACTCCGGTAAATCTTTACGAGGCGTGCATCTTTGGTTTTCAGCGGTGACCATTCCAGGTCAACGTGCTTCGGATAGCCCTGGCTGTTAATCAAGATGGGAGAAGGTAAATAGGTTGTTGAAGGCGCTTCAGGAAGAAGTTCCACATCATCGATGATGTATTCATACTCGGCGTCATCAGTGGCATATTGCAGAAACTGAATACCAATAATTTTCTGCACATCAGAAATTTCAGATATTTTAAAATAGGTGAGCGGAGTAACCGGATGCTCCCATTCACCCCGCGACCTGACGTACACAGGTACCTTATCAGATAGTGAACTGTCGGCGAAGATGAGCTGGTAAGCAAAAGCAGGAGTTGTCTTGGCGGTTCCGCCATTTTGCATGATGTGCATACCCACAAATTTTGCTGGTGCAAAATGGTCTTGCCCGCGAATACTTTCCCGGTAAACGATCGCTGTCCAACGACCTTCCTTAGAATTTTTGATTTTTAGCAGCAAGGCATTCCCAGGAGTGAAAAAGCTATCCGCCACCGGGAGCTTGCCATCGATATTGGCAATGTTGGAGGGCGCTTTGAAGTCAGTTCGGCTAAAATAATAGTTGCCTTCCATCAGGCTATTACGGAAAATAACATAGTCATATTTCTGTTCCTGGGCAAAAAGAAGAAGTGGAAAAAAAGTGAACAGGGCAAGCAATCGGATCATGGAATCAAATAAAAGATAAATTTAGGCAATGATCTGCTGAACTTCGGGACGAGGCTGAAAAATTTAATTGAAGGCAGATGTGCAAGCGCTTACCCAGGATAGAAGATAATTGAATGGCTCAGGAGGGAAAAATAAAAGCATTTATTTCCTTAAGGTTGAATGATAAATGGTTTGCTCCGAAATCATTTCTTCGCTTTTTTGTTCATTACGGCATTGTAACTACTCCCTAAAGCATCTAACGCCAGCGGAGCATCGATCTTTGCCAGCTCAAATGTCGTCCAGCCCTGTAAGCCCCATTTGTTTGGAACAGCGTAAATGCCTTTATTTATTTTTGAAAATACTTCCTGCGCTGACGATGGAGGCAAGATGTTGACTGAATTGCTTTTCTCATCAAGGATGGCAAATATTCTTTTGCCGACAATCTTAAAGGCTGTGCGTTTAAAGTGCGGACTGTCGATCGTGCCGGGAAAAGACAGTGCCAGCGTGGCAAATTCCTCGTTTGTCATCAAGGCAAATTAAAGTTTTCATTTTGGTAAATATATAAATGACGCAAGGATACTTTCCATTCGTTGCCTTGAGTTTAATAGGTTGCAGTATCTCGAAATGATAACAACTCTCAGCTCCGCTAGAAATTATTCAAACATCATTGCTATTGTCAAATTTTCATACGATACCTTTAAGCTTATACAGTTTTTTTTAATAAATAATTCCATGAAAAAAAATATCTCGAAGGAAAAGGTCTTAGGTGCTTGTATCCATAAGCAGGACGAACTCGTAAAAAATTACGAAGACAGGCTCAATACCCTGAAAGATGATGCCTATGACCAGGGACAATCTGCCAGCCAGTCTGAAGACCGCACTGCCGGAAAAGTTGACTTGCTGAATACCTACAAGACAGAACTTGTTTTTGCCCAACGCGAGCAATCGTATTTACAATCATTGGATGTTTCCGGGGTGAATACGAAAGCGCAGCCGGGGGCATTAGTGATGACCGATAAATTGAATTTTTTTATCGGTGTTTCGAGTGAAAAAATCGAGGTGGATGGCGAAGAAATTTTTGGTATTTCAACAGAGGCGCCTATATACAAATCAATGGCAGGATTGGAAAAAGGTGAGCGATTCAAATTTAATGATACCGAATACATAATTGAATCTGTGTCCTGACAGAAACATAGCCCTGGCAAGTAAAAACTCCCATCTCGAAAGCGACGTCGTCACTTTCGAAAAATGATTTCTTTGCTTAGGAAATATAATTTTGGCAATCCGCCAACTTAGCTCAGATGGTAGAGCATTTCATTCGTAATGAAAGGGTCGCTGGTTCGAATCCGGTAATTGGCTCCAGTTTCAGCATTTTCAGTCCAACTTTGTGAACCGGAAAATGTATTCAAATGGCGGTAGTACTAAACCATTCGGAAGTTCAACCTGCACACTTCTTTTTACCACCACCACTGCAGCGTTTGGATCCTTCAACTGTAGCGTTATCGTTGCGCGAATAGATTTATTTCCGCCCGCACTTTTCACTGTGTCGCCACTACCCTCCTCAATTTGATAAAACTGGGTGCCTATGGCCACGTCTTCGGATTTTAGTTTCATTTCTTTTTGCAGGGTGCAATTTTCACAACCGGCAAAGCCATTAAAGACAATGGGGAAATTGTGGGTATTGTTTTTAAAATAATAAAATTGAAGAACAACCCGGATGTTCAGCTTGTCATCACCGGCAGCCGCTGCAGTTAAAGTGCCGCGTTGTTCCCTTGCTTGCGGGGAAACTGATATCAGCCTCCAGTCACCTGCAAAAGCTGCGGCATTTATCATTTTGGTGCCTGCAACTTGCTTTTGCTGTTCAACCGGCCTGCTTGACACTTGCTTTTTAATGACGCTGCCAGTGAGTTTTTTTTCTAGCGGTTTAGCCGATGTTTCATTAATGGTAATGGTTTCCGCTGGCGCTTCCGGCTGAGATACACTCTCCATGACGGTTGTGTCATCTGCTGACTTTGGCAATGCCACGCCGCTATTTGTTGTCCCTTGATTTGAAAACCGGTAGACAAAAAATACCGCCGCCAATAGAAGTATGCAGATGCCCGCAGCAATGAAGCCCACATACTTCTTTCTGGCAAAGCCACCTGCATTTTGATTTGTTGTTTGTGCAGCAAGCACTGCATTTTTACCGGGTAGTTCCCTTAATTCATTCACGAGGGCCTGCAGGCCGGCATGATAATTTTCGCTAAAATCTATGTGCTGCAAACGTTGCAGCCTGAATGGTGTTTTACTATCACGCACGATCACGGGAATTACTTTTTTCCCCTGGCCCATCACATAGTACACTTCGTCCAACACATTGTTTGAGTTAACCGAATTAGCCGTTTCGATGAATAGTAAACAGTCGCAGGTATCAAGTGCATTTTGAATTTCCAGGTCCCACTCCGCTCCGGCTCTGATGTCCTGCTTATCGATCCACGCGTCAAAGCCATGACGCTCCAGGTCCGGAGCGAGCTTCTGTGCAAAAGCCGAGCCGTCTGACCTCGCATAACTCAAAAAAACTTTCTCAACCGGCATGGGAATTTTTTTTAAAAACAAAACCCCGCCTGTGGCAGGGTGTTTCAAGGTTGTCGTTGCACAAATTTATCTCTTTGTGGCGTAAAGACCGGGGGGATATATCTATTTACTTTCCTGGCCTTCCTTCTCACTGATATATTTTTCCCTTACCACTTTTACTGTCACCAGCAACTGGCCGAGATGGCGCATGGTGTGCTCGGCAGCATGCACAAGCAGCCCTATAACGGTACTGGGTAGCCCAAGACGACCTACGCCTCTAAACGCTGTGAGTGTGGTAGCGTCTGTTTGCCCTATTTGTTCGATAGACAATGATACCTGCCGGTTGAAAGACTGCACCAGTAATCCGGCGGTTTGTTTTTCATCCGGGGCACCTTCGCTTTTCAGATAAGCAAGCTGATCTGAAGATAACGCTTCGCTCCGCGCATAGGTGCACAGCCTGTCCAGTACGCCACGCATATGTTGAAGATGGAAAGCAACACTGGCCAGGCCTGCAGGCTTTTCCCATAACAAAGCTTCCGGAAAATCTTTCATTATCACCGCTACTTCTTCCGAAGCCTGGAGCAGGGCATGCGCTACCGGCTGCAACAGTGGGTGGATGCCATCTATTGGACCACGCTGCCAAACTTCTCGTTGCTGATGTTCCATACACACAATTTACTATTATGAGAGAAACTTCACCTCCACTCCAAGAAATAAATAGTTTTCAGATTAGTTGTCCACTTAAAAAAACAATAGCAAGTATCTTTCAAAAATAAAAATGAACAAGGCGGTATCGGTTCCCGCGTTTTCCGATAACCGAATAAATGCTGAGATGAATAAAACAACTTTTTTTGAGAAGGAAAACAGGAGATGCTTCCTGGCAGTTTTTAATATTTCTATTTCACTTTTCAAGAAAGCGCGGCCGGCGAGCAGGCTCGTCGTTTCTCCCCTTTTGCTTTTTTTCTGCTGGTCACCGTTCTCTTTTTTTGCACAGCCGTTATCCCCGCCGGAACTGCATGAGATCAGCAATGAAAACGTTTTTGAACATCCGCCTTTTAAAAGTTGTCACGCATCCACTATTGTAGCGCTGCCGGGTGATAAACAAATGTGTGCCTGGTTTGCCGGCTCCGGTGAAAGCAACCCTGACGTTGCCATCTGGTCATCCGTGCGGATAAATGGCGAGTGGCAAAAGCCTTCTGAAATTGTAAATGGTGAGCAAAAAGATGGAAGCCGTTACGCTTGCTGGAACCCCGTTCTGTTTCTCAGTCAGAACAATGATCTTTTTCTTTTTTATAAAGTTGGCAAGAACCCACGGGAATGGTGGGGTGAAGTGAAAATATCAAATGACTATGGCCTCACGTGGTCGCCTGCCCGAAAATTACCTACCGGGTTTATCGGGCCGGTAAAGAATAAACCCATTCAATTAGCCAACGGCGATCTTCTATGTCCATCAAGTACAGAAAGCAATATTGATGACAGGTGGCGGGTACATATCGAGCGATGTAACAGTACTGGCTTGATCTGGTCAAAAACGAATATTGACTGCGATACTTTTGATGTAATTCAACCCAGTATTTTAAGGTATGGTGGCGACACCTTGCAATTACTTTGCAGGAGCAGGCAAAATGTGATTATGCAAAGCTGGTCTTTTGATAATGGGAAATCCTGGGGGAAAATGAGGGCAACAAGCCTTCCAAATCCAAACTCGGGCAGCGATGCAGTGACGCTGGCGACCGGATGGCAGTTGCTTGTCTATAATCCGCTTACTGCCGGAAAGGATTGGTGGGACGGACGTTCTGTTTTAAAAGTTGCAATGTCTGGAGACGGAAAAGAATGGCAGGACGTATATACACTGGAGCAACATGAAAAAGGTGAATACAGCTACCCGGCAGTGATACAGTCTCCGGATGAATCTATTCATATCACCTACACCCTGGACCGGAAAAATATCCGGCACGTTGTACTGAAGGAGAAATAGCTTAAGGATTCCTGTTGGCTGCATTTCAAGTCCACCATTCGGTAAACTCATTACACCTGTCAAGGAATACTTTTTGGCCGATCATGGATGTAAATAATATAACCGGTTGCGTAGCGGCTGCCTTTGTTGCACGCATTATAGGCTCGTTCCACGCATGCAGACTGAGAGAGAATTTAGCCCAGTGGACAGGCAGAAGTGCCCTGGCGCCAAGATCGACCGCTGCCTGAATGGCCTCTTCAGGCATTGTGTGAATATGTTTCCAGTACTCATTGTATTGGCCACACTCCAGCAAAGCCAAATCAAAGGGACCAAACAACTTTCCGATTGTTTGAAAATCCGGCCCATAACCACTGTCACCAGCGATATAGAGGTTGTGCCCGGAAGTCTTTAGTTCGAAAGAAGACCAGAGCGATTTGTTCCTTTTAAGTCCGCGGCCGGAAAAATGTCATGCAGGCAAGGCCGTTATCTTGAACGCTTCGCTCGCGAAATGCTCATTCCAATCCAGCTCGTGAATAATCTCTTTATCAAAATTCCATCTTTGCAGGTGAGCACCAACACCGAGACTTGTTACGATCTTCTTTGTCTTCGGGCGGAGTTGCGTCAGCGTCTCGTAATCAAGATGGTCCCAGTGGTCGTGCGTGATGATCAGCAGGTCTAACTCAGGCATATCAGCTGCTGTATATACATCTGTGCCTTCAAAACTTTTTGTCGTAAAACCTATCGGCGATGCGTGCCCGCTAAAAACAGGATCAACGAGGACGGTCAGGCCATCCATCACCATCAAGTAAGAGGAATGCCCGAACCAAACAACAAAATTTTCATTGCCGGATTCTGATAAATCATTTTTTACCGAGGGTAATGCCTGCTTTGGAACGTTATTAGGTGATTTTTTAAAAAAGAAGTCGTACATCACCCTGCTGTAGCCAACGCCTTCGGCAAGCATGGGCGTTTGTTCTAAATTTTTAAATTGCCCTTTCCTATACTGCAAAGACCTGGTTATTCTTTCCAATCTTTCACCGCCAGGTAAAGCCCTGAACCGGGGCTGCCGCAAAAAGACGAAAATTCCGAAATATAAAGCGAGAAAAATTATACAAATAATAAGTAATGCCATGGGTGCAATACTATGCCGAAGAAAATATTGCATGCAAAAGACGAAGAAGAATTTTGAAAGAAATTTTATGGCACCTGTTGTATTTTGCAGGCAATGCAATTGTATTTCGCCTCGCTAAATTCCGGCAGCAATGGTAACTGTTACTACGTAGGTAGTGCAACTGAAGGCTTGCTCATTGACGCTGGCATTTCATGTAAGGATGTAGAAATGCGCCTGAATCGTATCGGTGTTGACATCACAACAATCAAAGGCATTGTAATAACGCATGAGCACAGCGACCATATCAAAGGGGTAACCGTCCTGGCCAATAAATATAAACTCCCCGTTTTTATAAGTGAGCCAACTTTTAGGCATTCATCAATAAAACTTACGCAATCTCTTGTGCACCATTTTCGCATTGGTGATCATTTTAAAATTGGAGATTTTGAAGTCCAGTCATTTTCAAAACAACATGATGCCGTTGATCCGTGTGGCCTGGTCGTAACGTACCACACAACTTCTGTAGGTATTTTTACGGACCTGGGATGCGCCTGTCAAAACCTAATCAACCATTTTCAATTGTGCCATGCGGTGCTGCTCGAAGCCAACTATGACGATGAAATGCTGGATAACGGGCCGTACCCATATCTTTTGAAACGCCGGATAAAAAGTGACCATGGTCACCTCAGTAATACACAGGCGATGGAAATTATTCAGTCGCATCGTTCGCCACGATTGTCACATGTTTTTTTAGGCCATCTTTCTAGAACCAACAACAACCCGGAAGTGGTGGAGAAATATTTTCGCGGTGAGCTGCCTGGATTAAATGTTATTGTTGCTTCAAGGTATCGAGAGATGAGCCTGGTTGAGATCCGCAGCGGGATCCCGCAAAAAGCCCTGCAATACAGAACGAAGTTGTTGAACAAGCCATCGACTGTACAGTTGAAATTGTTTGCTGTCTGAACATCACGATAGTCACTCCAAAGCCCAATTTTTATCAGTTGTTCGTTCGGAATAGGTTTGAATCTTTCTATTACAATTTCAGTGAAAAGTTTTTCGAAAAAATTAGTTGTCACTTAACATTTAGAACCGAACTCGTTTGAAATATGCCGCTTCGATTACCAGCAATCATTTACTTGCTTCCAGGCTGATGCATCATTAAGTTTTCAATGAATTCACTGATCTGTTCGGGTGTTTGCCTGAACGTGAGGTAAGTAAATTTTTCTCCCGGTATCACGACATCTTTTCCGTCATCTTCTATTTTAAAATTGATCATTCGTGAGCCGAACCAGGGCTCAAGGCCGCGAACAGCAACCAGCACAGCAGTTTGATCCCAGCTATTGCGTCCGACAGTGTTTTTGTCTTTTGTCAAGGCTATCTGAAATGCATCTTTAACCGGGCTGTTTTGAATGTTGTCGTTGTTTATCAGTCTTATACCGGTGAGTATTTTTTCACCGATCTCAAATCCACTAATGGTCATGGGGGTGGGCCAATCGGCAAAAACTTTTTGTGAAGCAGCCGCATCTACATCAACATTAAATTCGTACCCGCTTTTGCCATCATCGCCAATTCTTGCGGCCATGGAAACCAGTCGTTTTACTTTTTTCGTCACCAATGCAGTGCCGTCCAAGGGCGAAAATTCGTCAGGTTTTGAATTGAGCAAATCAGCCATGTTGGTGAAAAAACCAACCGTAACGATTGTAACGCTCGTGTCCGGTTGCTGAGATAATATTTTTCTGTACAATCCTACGGCTTCCATAGCTTCCGTATTTGATGTTAAGCCGTGCGGGTACTTTTCGACAATTGCCTCCGCCCATTTTTGGGAGCAATCTTTATTTGGTAATGGCCGCTTCGTAATACCAATCGGAACATCGGGTCTTTGGAAATAAGTGTTCAGTACACTCAATGTCGGCGCCGTCGTTTCAAAAGCATTGGAAGAAATAGTTGCGAGAATTTCAACCTCACCCATATCTGCAAAGGCATGCAGCAAAGCCATGGCGCCTACGTCATCGTAGTCAGGAGCAATATCCGTATCGAAAATGATGGGGATGGGTTGTTTGGGTTGCGCAAACAGTAATGTTGGAAGCAGCAGCAGTACAATCGTAAACTTATACATTGACAGGATTCTTTAAGCTTCAATTTACCACTTCCATCAATAGGGTAACAAAGAATAAGTTTTTCTTGTCAATCCATCCGCTAAAGCCCTTTCTTTCTGGTGATTATTCCGAACACACATTGGAAGTGAGCGGACACTCATTAACGCCGCAAGGAACCGCAATTTTAAAAACATTTTTCCTAAATTGTTTTATCACGATCTGCTAAGCATTCAATCCCCAAAGACGGAAAAAAAGTTACCTACGAGGTGGCCACATCCTACGAAGACATAGATTTTGCCGACCAGAACGGTGAACTGGGGGAAACAAAAATTCTCTTCGTGCCCACCATTGAGGGGTGCCATGTATTTGACCAGGTGATGAACAGCTATCAACCGTACAACCAGTTTGCGGGTGGTTTCCCTGACGATAAGTTACAGGCAACGTTGCAGCGGGTAAAAGATCTTCGGGCCGCTAAGGACGGTTTATTGCGCCCGGCATTTGTAACCCTGGCGCATCACTTCTGGAATGGCCTGTGTGGGCAGGCGAGGAGCATGGGCGGCATTGTGAAATGCGTCGTTGACCAGGAAAACGGCCTGAACACCGGATTTACTACAAACGGCAGAGAGGTGGCCAAAGCTCTCCTTCGTGATGAAAAGGATGATCAGGGAAATGCAATCCCGGCAATCATGATCGACATCAAGCACATGAGCCGCCAGTCACGTGAAGAGTATTTTGCATTGTTGAAAGAGGAGTTTCCGGATAAGAACATACCCTTGATCGTTAGTCACGGAGGTGTAACTGGGCTTTCCCGGCCCGGTGGAGAAAGGTTGACACCTGCAGCGCAGGAAGGACTCTTTATGGAAGATGACATTAATTTTTTTGACGATGAAATTCTGGAAATTGACCGCACAGGCGGGCTGTTTGGAATTCAGTTAGACGAGAGAAGGATCGGATCAAAACAAGCACTGAAAAAAGCCCGCGGCAATATTCGTCGCCGGGATATTCTGTATGCATGGTCGCGGTTGGTGTGGCACCAGGTGAGGCAGGCCGCCGAGGTTTTAGATATGAATGGCCGGTATGCCTGGGGCATTCAGGCGCTCGGGACTGACTTTGATGGTATCATCGATCCAATAAATGGATATTGGACAGCAGCTACTTTCGATGATCTTGATGACTACCTGCTTAAGCATGCCTTCGACTATCTTAAGGGTATTAAGTTGCCCTGCCCTCTCACACAACAACGTAATCGCGTGATTAGTGCTGAAGAAGTCGTGGAAAGGGTAATGACGTCAAATGCACTCAATCTACTTTCGAAAATCTTTTAGCAAAGGGCGGGTTAAGTTCAACGCTTCGAAAGAAGGATCTTGAGGTACAGCTTCAAGAT
>JBBQSI010000007.1:0-22064 GCA_038213975.1 Chitinophagales bacterium | reverse complement strand
GTCGATGCAGGTAAATTCTTCATCAAGATCATGGATGCTTTTGCCGGCATCTTCTTCCAGGTGAATCCTGGTGAGTGGCACCGCGGATTCCATACCATTAATGGTGACCGGTACATATCCACCAATGCAAATTGGAGTAGTATGCTGAGACACCTGGTAACCTTTCGGGAGATCTGGGTAGAAATAATTTTTGCGGGCAAAGTAATTATTAGTCGCAATATCACAGTGTAGCGCAAGTCCCAGTTTGATGGCATGTTCAATTGCCTTTTTATTCATCACCGGCAAGGTGCCGGGGTGTGCCAGCGATACCGGACTTACCTGGCTGTTGGGCGCTGCGCCAAAGGCAGTGGCATCCCCACAAAATAATTTGCTTTGAGTTGAAAGCTGGGCATGCACTTCCAGGCCGATGACTACCTCATATTTTTCCTGCGGCAACATCCGGCGAAGGTATGAAAAGACAAGCTGGAGTTAGGTACGCACTGATTATTACCCAAACAAAAACTGCCAGGGGGCAGTTCTTGCTGGCATATTTTAAATAAGGGACGGTATTATAGATCGGCACTTCTTTTAGGTTTCGGAATGTTTACGTCAAAAATTATCAGCTTGTTATTTCGCATTACTTTTAGTTTGTAGTTACCGCCTTCTTCGCGGTTATTGATTTCCGAACGCAAATTATCTACACCATTTACTTTTTCATTGTTCACGTCCGTGATGATGTCATCTTTCATTAGGCCGGCTTTTGCAGCTGGTGAAGCGTCTGTGACTTCCAGCACGCGTGCACCCGCATTATCTTCTGTGTCTTCTACCTTTACACCCAGCTTTGCCCGGTCACCGAAAAAATACCTGAAGTTTTTTCCTTCCATCGGTTGCATTTCCTTCAAGTGTGGCATATTAAACTCGAAATTTTCGTGAGGACGATCATTATTATTATCAAACCTAAAAACCTTTGAACGTGATTGCTTATTTTCTCCCAGCTGCACTTTTACATCATTCTTCTTACCGCTGCGGAGATAGTTGATTTTTACTTCCTCTTTCGGTTTACGGGCGCGGATCAATTCCATTAAGCTTTCCGGGTCCGCTACTGGTTTGTTATCCACTTTTGTAATAATATCTCCTTCTCTTAAGCCGGCCTTTTCCGCACTGCTCCCTATTACTATTTCCGTGATCTTTGCTCCCTCTGCCACTTTATCGCTCATCACACCAAGAAATGCAGATGACCCACCGCGATGAACCTGTTCATCTATGTCCATCTTCCAATCTCCCCCATCCGGCGCCAGGAGGAAATTTCCTGATCCCCTGTTCACTCGGTCTCGCTCGATCACCCGTACCTCACCATCTTTATAATCTGCCATTGGTTCGCCATTGACGGTGACGTTATCGCCATCAATTTCTATGGTCATTTTGGTTTTTTTATTACCGTTTTTCCGGATAATAATCTCCTTTGTCTTGCCCGATACCGTGTTTTCGTCCTGGGCATAAGCAGGACCTGCGAGTAAAAAACCTGCCGCGGTAGCTGTTAAAATAAAGTTTTTATTCATTATGTAAATTTTAAGTACGAAAATATTAGTAGATCAAAAATAGAAAAGAAATTTTTAAATACGAAGGATTTCGGAGTTAGCTTTTTTCTTTAACAAAATTTTGAAAAAATTCACGGGTGATAGCGAAATCCTTTACCTGGAAATTTTCTCATCTCCAATTCCCAGGAACTCCATTCCTGCTAATTGTGGTGTGATGATATCACGCAGGAAGCGGCGGCCTGCTCAAGTGTCTGCAATTGCTTTTGCGGAATAAATTTTAAAACCTTCGAATCACTGTTTTAGTGAGAATAAGTGGAGCGTCCTCAAAGAGAAACCGGGTCGCAATAACCTCGGAATGTCGAATACAATTGACAGATTACTTCGCAGTTTGTTGCACACGTGAAGCAACCTCATCAAATATTTCCCGGAAACGGGAAACATCATTGCCACCAGCGGTTGCTAAATTCTTTTGGCCGCCGCCGCCGCCTTTTATGCGGGGGGCTATTGTTTCCTTAATAAGTTTTGGAGCATCGGTATTCAACAGTTTCATAGAGGGCTCATCCAGCATTACGACTGCCGCGGCTTTCCCGGAAACATTTGCCAGCACGGCGACTACATAATTTTCAACTTCATTTTTGAGTAAAAAGCCGAGTTTCTTCAAAGAGTCAGCGCTGCTAACTTTTACTTCGCCTGTGATAAGGCTTACTTCTCCGATCATTTGTTTACCGGCAACCAATTTTTCTTTTAGCACCTGTAATTGTGCGGCTTCGGCACTCTCCAGTTGTTTTCTTAATTCAGCATTTTCTGCTAGTGTTGCATCTATTGCTTTTTGCAGATCGCGAGAGTTTTTAAATTTTTCACGCACCTCGCGCAGTAAACCACTTTCCTCCTGTACCCTCCGCACCGCAAGTTCACCGCTGATCGCCTCAATCCGGCGTGTGCCGGCTCCAACGGCCGTTTCACCAGTAATTTTGAAAAACCCGAGATCTCCTGTTCGATTAACATGGGTACCACCACACAGCTCAATAGAGAAAGCGGGGTCCATGGTGACTACCCGAACCTTGTCCGCATACTTTTCGCCAAATAATGCCATGGCACCCTTTTTTAGCGCTGCTTCTTTATCCATTTCTTCAGATATGACCGGAATGTTGGCACGAATCATTTGGTTTACTATCAACTCCATCTTTTTCAATTCTTCATTGGAAACTTTTGCAAAATGAGAAAAGTCGAAACGCAAATAATCATTGTTGACGAGGCTGCCCTTTTGCTGGACATGACTGCCTAAAATTTGCCGTAACGCGGCATGCAGAAGGTGTGTAGCACTATGATGACGGGCAATACTTTTTCTTTTGCCTTCATCAATTTTTGCGGTCACGACTGCCTCCGGTTTCCCCGGAAGTTTTTCAGTGAAATGAACTATTTCGTTATTTTCTCTTTTTGTATTTATAACCTCTATCATTTCATCCCCGAAAGTTAATGCGCCAGTATCGCCAACCTGGCCACCGCTTTCTGCATAAAACGGTGTTTTGTCCAACACGAGTTGGTATAGTGATCTACCCTGGCTTTTTGTTCTCCGGTACTTCAGGAGGTGTGCTTCCGCCTGGTGCTCAGTGTAGCCGGTGAATTCAGAACCGGTACGATGATCAATGGTTACCCAATCGTTGCTGTCTACCACCGATGCAGCGCGACTTCTGTTTTTCTGTTTTTGCATCTCTTGTTGAAACGCTTCAGCATCTACTTCGAAATTATTTTCAGTGGCGATCAACATAGTCAGATCTAACGGGAAGCCATAGGTGTCGTAAAGTTCAAAAGCTTCTTCTCCATTTATTTTTTTTGCGGAGGCTGAAGTAAAAAATTCATTTACTCTTCGTAACCCTTTCTCAAGTGTGCGTAAAAAGCCAGTTTCCTCTTCCTGGATTACTTTGGAAATAAATTCCTGCTGTCCTGCAATCTCAGGGAATACGCCATCAAACTGCTTCGCCAAGGTTGGGAGAAGTTTGTAGAGCAATGGCTCTTTTAGATCCAGGTAAGAATAATAATACCTCACCGCACGGCGTAAGATGCGGCGTATAACATAACCGGCTCCCGTATTCGAAGGCAGTTGGCCATCAGCAATGGGAAAAGCCACAGCACGAATGTGATCAGCTATCACCCGGAAGGCGACATCTTTTTTACTGTCAGAGAACGAATATTTGCAGTTTGCCAGCAACTCTGTTTCATGGATGAGTGTCGTAAATATGTCCGTATCGTAGTTGCTCTGTTTTTTTTGCAATATTCTCACCAGTCGTTCAAATCCCATCCCAGTGTCCACGTGGCGGGCTGGCAAAGTCTCTAAACTTCCGTTGGCTTTGCGGTTATATTGTATGAATACGTTGTTCCATATCTCTATCACCTGCGGGTGATCTTTGTTGACTAGTTCAATACCCGGAATTTTTCTTTTTTCCGCCGGTGTACGGCAGTCCACATGTATTTCAGTACAAGGGCCACAGGGTCCGGTTTCACCCATTTCCCAAAAATTATCTTTCTTACTGCCTGAAATAATACGATCACTACTGATCCATTTTTTCCAATAACCCTCAGATTCATCATCTTTGGGTAGCCCTTCGGGAGTATCTCCTCCGAAGACAGTGACGTACAAATCCTGTTCGGTAATGCCGTATACCTTGGTGAGCAATTCCCAGCTCCAGCCTATTGCTTCTTCTTTAAAATATGGCTGCACCTCTCCGACGACATTTCCAAAACTCCAGTTGCCAAGCATTTCGAACATGGTATGATGGTAAGTATCTACGCCTACTTCTTCCAGGTCGTTGTGTTTACCACTCACACGCAGGCACTTTTGCGTATCAGCAATACGGGCGGCAGAAGGAGCGCTATGACCAAGAAAAAATTCTTTGAACTGGTTCATCCCTGCATTGGTAAACAGGAGGGTAGGATCGTTTTTTATAACGATAGGTGCAGATGGCACGATGATATGCCCTTTCGACTTGAAAAAATCCAAAAACTTTTGCCTGATCTCCCCACTTTGCATCATGCCATTGATTTTTTGTTGTAAAAGGCCCGGTTGTAACTTCAAGTGCAGCCGGGTTTATTTTAAGAATTCGTTGCACATTATAAAATTATCTTTGCCCGCTACAATTTATTTATTTTGACCGGCAAAGGTATTTTGTTTGTCTCCATTTACAAACCTTAACCTGGCCATGGTTGCCTTAAAAATTTTCATTTTTTTAAATGAAAAAGATCAAATATTACTATAACACGTACACACTGCGTTACGAAAAGCTTGTAACTCCGCTAAGGGTGAGGTTGCTGCGGTTCTTTGGTTTCATCGCCGCAGCTCTTGTTACTGCGTTTGTTCTTGTTTCCCTTGCTTTTCGCTTCATCCCTTCGCCGCAACTAAAGCTTGCCGAAGCCCGCTATGATAAAATGAAGCAAAACTATGATATGCTTGTGTCGCAGGCCCGTACGCTGCAGCAGCAGATGGCTTTGCTGGAGCAGCGTGATAACCAGGTTTACCGCTCTATTTTCGAAGCAAATCCGCTACCTGAAAGTGCCCGGGTGAAACTAACGGAAAAAAAGAATGAACTGAGAAAGGTGGCGGCCTTTAATGATGAAGTACTCGGCAACGAGTTAGCGAACACCCTAAACAATATCAATGCACGCATCTCTTACCAGTTTGCCAGTTACAACGAGATTGAAAAAATGATAAAAAATCAGGAGGCTAAATTGTCCAGCATTCCCGCTATACAGCCGGTGAGCAACAGTGATCTCGACAGAATTGCCTCAGGTTTTGGCATGAGAATTGACCCAGTTTACGGGACGCCGAAAATGCACAAAGGCCTTGATTTTACTGCTCCGCAGGGCACACCGGTATATGCAACAGGTAATGGAACGGTAGTCGAATCCGGTTTTGCAGAAGATGGATATGGAAATCGCGTAGTGATAAATCACGGGTACGGCTACCAGACCTTGTATGGCCATATGGTGAGAATTAAAGTACGGCGTCGACAGCAGGTGAAGAGAGGGGAAGTAATTGGCTGGGTGGGGAATACCGGTAAAAGTACTGGTCCGCATTGTCATTACGAGGTGAGCGTAAACGGGCAGGAAGCAGACCCTGTTTATTTTTTTTACAACGACCTTACCCCGGAGCAGTTTGACCGGCTGCTCAAGATTGCTTCTACCGGCAGCGCAAAAAGCTTAGACTAATGCCTTTATCCCAAATTACTTTTCAATTTGATGATGCTGCTGACAAAAAGGAACCTGCTGCAGCAACGGAGCCCAAGCTAAAGCCAAAGCGAGGCAGAAAGAGCCTGAAAGAAATGGGCGATGAAAGTGTGCTGCAGGAAATACCCTCCGATGAGGTACTCTTTCAAAAGAGATATTACTCCATTGGCGAAGTAGCACAAATGTTCAAAGAGAATACATCGCTGATCAGGTATTGGGAAAAAGAATTTGATATTCTTAAGCCAAAAAAAAATAAAAAAGGTGATCGCTACTTCCGACCTGAAGATGTAAAGAATTTGAAGATGATTTACCATCTGCTCCGGGAAAGGAAATATACTATCGAAGGAGCCAGGGAATTCCTAAAAAGTAATAAATCGGCAGGTGAAAAGCACGAGATGATCGAGGCTTTAGAGGATGTTCGTCAATTTCTGCTGGAGCTGAAAAACAATCTTTAAACCTGCATTATCAGAAGCCATAAATTTCCAGCTTGTTATCCTTCAGCGCATAAATTTTGTTGTTCAGGATTTTTACTGAAGAAGCGTGTTGCAAGGCTTCATGTAACACAAACTCCTCCGGAACTGGTATCAACTGTGAGTAGCGATATAGATTGATGTCATCGATGCCGTACACAAACTTTCCGCTGATGCTGACAGTCTTTAAATGGAGCAGCGGCAAGCGTGAAAGAAATTTTCCATAATAATCAAATTTATACAGGCCGAGGTTTGGGTCATAAAGGTAAACGTAGCCATCGGCATCAATGATCTTGTTCGGCGTAGGTACAGTATCCAAAAACAACCTGAAGTCTGCCGACTCAAAAAGGACTTTACCAGTTTCGTCAATTTTCTTAAGCTTGTTTTCCTGCTCGTCAAAAAGCCAGATCCTGTTATCGTAAGATGTAGTAACTGCCTGCACTTTGAAGATGTTGTTTTTGCGCAGGTTCACACTGGCAATTACATTGAGGTATTTGTCCAGCAAAACGATGGTGGCATACTGTTCGTAATACAAGATTGTTTTCCAGGGATTCTGTGCTTCTACGTAAGTAAGCTGACCATATTTGGTTACCTGGTTGAACACTCCGACTGAATCACCTTTTTCATTGTACTTCTTTAGCTGGTTGTTGGTATTAATGATAAATAGCTCGCCGAGATTATCAACACTGAAGGACGAAATGGGATATTCTATTTCCTTCAAAAAACGGAATAACGAATCATTTTGAGCAACAGCAAAATTGCTCAGGCAACATACCAAGCAAAGGGTAATTAAATATCGGGGACGTTTATTCATGCCTGGTGGTAGTGGAGAGACACGTTTTCGCCGTCAAAAATTGCATAGCTGTTATAATTTATCCAGTCACCCAGGTTTATGTAATGGCTTTTATCATTTAAAGGAAAGTCGATTGGCAGGTGCCGGTGGCCAAAGATGAAATAATCATAGTGTTTCTCCCTCAACTTTTCCCGGGAGAAGATAATCAGCCATTCTTTTTCTTCACCAAAAAATTCCTCGTCAGTGCTACCGGTAGCGGCCCTGCTCCTGCGGCTCATGTATTTCGCCAGTCCTATGCCGGCAGAAGGGTGCAGCAATCCAAATAGTTTTTGGGATAGGTTGTTTCTAAAAACTTTCTTGATGAATTTATAGCGGTGATCTCCAGGTCCCAGGCCATCACCATGCCCTACAAAAAAACGTTTGCTATTGAAGGTAAATTCTGCAGGTTCAAAATATACGTCAATCCCCAATTCCTGCTGAAAATAGCTACGCATCCACATATCATGATTTCCTACAAAAAAATGCATGCGAACACCAGAATCAGTTAGCTCAGCGAGTTTGCCCAGTATTCGTACAAAACCTTTGGGCACTACTTTCTTATATTCAAACCAAAAATCGAAAAGGTCACCAACTATAAAAATTTCTTCGGCATCCGTACGAATCTCTTCCAGGAAGGCAACTATTTTTTTTTCCCTGACAAGGCTTGTTGCATAATCGGGAGCTCCCAGGTGGAAGTCGGACAGGAAGTAAACTTTTTTTCCGGGAGAAAGATTCATCACATTACAGTGTTGTTAATGAATGCCTGCATAATATAAAAGCAAACAAGATACAGTTATCCTGTTTTGGCAGCAGGCGACTGTGCAGGACGGTCTATAAGAAAAAGGTAGACTTCCCGCGGCCCGTGCACGCCAACAATAAGGGTCTTTTCTATGTCAGCCGTACGGCTTGGGCCTGCGGCAAATGTGATAAAAGAAGGGATAGTTGAATATTTTTCTTTCAATAGTTTCAGCGCATCCCTGGTGTCGAACACAAGTTGATCACTGTATGCAAGGCAAATATGTACCGGGGCGTATGCACTTACTGTTCGCCCCGCAGGATTTACTGACGACATCACGATAGCACCTGTTCTTGCGACCAAAAATTCGCAAGTAGTTATTGCAGCATCGCAGGAGGAAAGGTCGACAGATTCCTCAAGGAAACCTTTACCCTTAAATTTTCGCAGCAGTTCTTTGTCTTCACAGAAAAGCTTTTGCCATTTCCTTTCATGTGCAAGCTTCATTACCTGCAACTTCATGTCCGTCTCGTTTATACAAAAGGCAAATTTGCCAAGCAACTTGCTGAACTCTTCTGCAAAAACAATCTCAAGATCATCGGGCGGGGGAGGGAAGATTGGCGTATTTCCTTCGCTACCGGGAAAGGGCAAAGACACCGGATTACTCAGCGCCTCTCTTATTCTTTTTAATATTTTTTCCTTGGAAGAAACTACCGCCATGATTGTTTAAACTAATCTATCAGTCTGGTTTCAATCGGGGGATCTATCACAGCTTCTTTGGGATTGTCTACAAAGTCAAGTGCCCTCTTTTCTTCGTAAGGGCGCTTACCGATGAGGCCTTCCACATCACTTTGGAATAGCACCTCCCGCTTCAGCAATTCCTGCGCAAGGATCTCTACCTCTTTCTTTTTCTCCGTTAGTAATTTCTTTGTTCTTTCATAGGCCATGTCGATAAGCTTACGAACTTCCTGGTCAATCATTTTTCCTGTCTCTTCACTAAAGGGTTTCGTAAAAGTATTTTCCTGCTGCGGATCGAAATAACTAACGTTTCCTACTTTATCATTCATGCCGTAAACAGTTACCATAGCATACGCCATTTTGGTAATCTGCTGCAGATCATTGCTGGCGCCTGTTGAGATTTTGCCAAAGAAAATACTCTCGGCTGCACGTCCACCTAGGGTCATGCAGATCTGATCCAGCAACTGGTCAGTATTGTAGAGGTATTGTTCTTTAGGGGTGTATTGGGCATATCCGAGCGCTGCGGTTCCCCGGGGAACGATGGTAACTTTGAGCAATGGGTAGGCATGCTCCAGGAACCAGCCGCAAATCGCGTGACCAGCTTCGTGGTATGCAATAATTTCCTTTTCCTCCGGCAGGATGATCTTGTTCTTTTTTTCAAGCCCGCCAATCACTCTGTCAATGGCATCCTGGAAATCGCTCATATTAACCGCATCTTTGTTCTTCCTGGCAGCAATCAGGGCCGCTTCGTTACACACATTGGCAATATCCGCACCGGCAAATCCAGGTGTTTGTTCGGCCAGTTTGTGAACGTCAAGTGTCTGTGAAATTTTGATAGGAATAAGGTGCACTTTAAATATAGCCTCGCGCCCTACAAGATCCGGGCGGTCAATGGTGATTTGCCGGTCAAATCTGCCCGGGCGGAGCAATGCATTATCCAAAACATCCGGCCTGTTGGTTGCGGCCAAAATGATAATGCCGATGTCAGTGGAAAAACCATCCATCTCCACGAGCAGTTGGTTGAGCGTGTTTTCCCTTTCATCATTACTCATCATCATGTTCTTGCCGCGAGCCCGGCCTATTGCATCTATTTCATCAATAAAAATGATACAGGGAGCTTTTTCCCGCGCCTGCTTAAATAAGTCTCTTACACGGCTGGCGCCCACACCTACAAACATTTCCACAAAGTCACTGCCGCTCAGGCTGAAAAAAGGTACCTGCGCCTCTCCGGCCATTGCTTTGGCCAGTAGTGTTTTTCCCGTTCCGGGAGGGCCGATCAACAAAGCACCTTTAGGAATTTTGCCACCCAGCGCAGTGTATTTTTTTGGGGTTTTCAGGAAGTCAACGATTTCCATTACTTCCACCTTTGCCTCGTCGAGGCCGGCCACATCACCGAAATTGATATTTACACGGGCACCCTTATCAAATAATGTTGCCTTTGATTTTCCAATATTGAAAATGCCACCGGGTCCGCCGCCGCTGCCACCCGCGCCTACCTTGCGCATCATCATAATAAACAAAAGGCCTATTAAAAGTATCGGCAGCAATGTGCTTATGATTTGCCCAAAAAGTTCGCCTTCGTCGCCAGGTTTATCGGCAACGTGCTTCACTTCAGGATTGTCTTTGTAAAATTGCTGTAACTCAGAAGCAAAAGCTTCGTCTTTTACAATGGGAAAATAAGCTTGTGGAGGTTGTACTTTTTTTATCGCCTCGTAGTCACCACCAACAATATCGCGGAATAAAGACGGATCATTGTCAAGGGCATCCTGGTCGATAAATATCCTCACTATTTTTTTGTTGCCAACGGTCTTTATCTGGTCAATGGCTCCCTGCTTGAGTAGTGAGTAAAACTGGAGGTTGTTCAATTCTATACCTACGCTGCCAGTGGACCGATAAAGATTATAACCGACAATGGCGGCCAAAAGAATTCCATATACCCAATAGATGCTCATCTTTGGGCGCTTTTTATTTTCGTCATCGCCACCAGGCGTTCCGTTCGGATTTATTCTTTTTTGTAAAGGGATTTTTTTCTTTTCTTCAGTTGCCATATTAGCTTGCCTCGCAATATTTAAAGTTCCCTGCCTTCTATCAAACAGGAACTATTTTGATTTGTTGTATTATCCTGTTGCGCAGGATATAGATTTTCTAAGGATCAATGTTCTGAAACGCTACTGTCGTTCCACATTTCTTCCAGCTTGTAAAATTTCCTCGTTTCCGGCAGCATAATATGAACCACGATGTTAATGTAATCTATCAGTATCCATTGTTCACCTTTTCTTCCTTCATGTTTGTAAGGAGTTTCATTACAATTTTGCTTTACCTGCTCCTCTACATTATCCGCTATCGCTTTTAGCTGGACATTATTAGAAGCATCGGCAATAATAAAAAAATCGGAAACTGCTTCTGGGATTTTTTTCAGATCCAGACTAATAATATTTTCACCTTTTTTATCCTGGATGGCCTTAACAATAGTTCGAAATAGTTTATTGTTCCTTGTTAATCTTGTGAATGATGATTTTTCTCTGGTCGCCAATAGGGTTAAATTGTTCAAATGAAAATTATTTTATTCTGTTTCCATAAGCAAAAGCATTAGGACAAATAGTTACCTGTGACTTTATTCCAGAAGGAATCACATGCTTATCAAAAATACTAAATTCTTATGCAATACAGCGGGATATGAGAGGGGTTTCAGGCGATTTAAGAAATATTAAAGAAGTCGACAGCTCCAACAACTATGCCATGGCGTTGGTCAGGAAGGGAGAGGCTGGGCATGGCGACGCGATCCTTGCACAGAACCAAATTGCAGGTAAGGGAAGGAGAGGGAAGGTTTGGGAGAGTGTGCCGGGTGAGAGTCTGCTGCTGAGCGTGATAGCAGACATGACTTGGACAGTGGGTTTCAACCCATTTCCAATTAGTGTTGCAACTGCACTGGCACTGCATAGAACTGTAACCCTTTTATCGGATGAAAAGTATTATTTAAAGTGGCCCAACGATATTTACGTGGATGACAGGAAGGCAGGCGGAATACTTATTGAAAATGTAGTCAGTGGCAAGATTTGGCAGTGGGCGGTGGTTGGTATTGGCATCAATGTAAATCAGCCATCCTTTGGCACTCGCCTTTCAAACGCCACTTCGCTGCGAATTGTTAGCGGCCGGGAACATGATGTGGAAAGCCTTGCGAAAGCATTGCGGCTATCCGTACTACAAGAGATTGAAAGCCTGAAGACAGGCAATTATGGGGATATGCTGGAGGCTTACAACTCAGTTTTATACAAGAGAGGGCAAAAAGTAAAGCTTAAAAAAGGTCCTATTGTATTCGAATCGACCATCCAGTCTGTTACGCCGACCGGAGAACTCTTAACCAGGGACGCAATAGAAAGAACTCATTCTTTTGATGAGATCGAATGGCTGCTGTAATACTTAGACAACGATATTTACCATCTTACCCTTCACATAGATAATCTTCTTCACCGGCTTATCTTCTATCCATTTTTTTACAATTTCGTTCGATAGTACCTGGGATTCCACGTCGCCCTGGGTCATGTTCAGGGGCATGGTGAGCGTGGTACGCATTTTACCATTGATGGAAACCGGGTATTCTTTTTCGGTTTCCACGAGATATTGATTGTCAGCTTTGGGGAAACTTGCTTTTATAACGGAAGTGGTGTTGCCGAGTTGATGGTACAGCTCTTCTGCAATGTGTGGTGCATAGGCCGACAGCATGATCAGCAAAGGCTCGAGCACTTCCTCCTTATGGCACTTCAGTTCGGTTAGTTCATTCACACAGACCATAAATGCGCTCACGCCGGTATTGAAAGAAAACCTTTCTGTATCGTCACCTATTTTCCTGATGGCACGGTGTAATACTTTCAATTCAGCATTGCTCGCTTTTTCGTCAGTCCAGATCTTACCTTTATTTTCATCAAAAAATAAACGCCAAAGTTTTTTCAAGAAACGAAATACACCTTCGATGCCCTTTGTATCCCAGGGCTTACTTTGCTCAATCGGGCCAAGAAACATTTCATACATGCGGAAAGTGTCCGCGCCGTACTTTTCTATTAGTTCATTTGGATTGACGGTGTTGTATTTCGATTTCGACATCTTTTCAACTTCCACTGCGCAGATATAGTTTCCATCCTCCAGATGGAAAGTGGCATCAGCATATTCGGCTCTGGCTTTTTTAAATGCATTGAGATCAAGCGTTACTCCGTCAACGTAGCTTACGTCTACATGCAATTTTGAATAATGATCTGAAAATCCTTCACCAGTCTCCCCTATTTCCAATTTATTGAGCGAATAGAACGCATTGTCTTTTTTCGATCTATAAAGAAACCTGCTGCTCCCTTGTATCATCCCCTGGTTCACCAATTTCTTAAACGGCTCATCAAAGCCGATATATCCAAGGTCATACAAGACTTTAGTCCACATACGGCTGTATAACAAGTGCCCGACGGCATGCTCGGTCCCGCCAACATACACATCCACCTGGTTCCAGTAATCGGTAGCCTGGCGGCTGGCAAATTCTTTGGAATTATCCGGATCGGCATACCGGAGGAAATACCAGGAAGAGCCAGCATAACCCGGCATCGTATTCGTTTCGCGGGAGACACCTTCTCCCAGGTTCACCCAATCATTTATGTTGGCAAGCGGTCCTTGACCGTCCGGCCCGGGTTTATAATTTTCTACATGCGGGAGCTCCAGCGGCAGGTCAGCTTCGTCTAACGGAAAGGCCATTCCATTTTTATAAAAGATAGGAAAGGGTTCTCCCCAATAGCGCTGGCGGCTAAAACCGGCATCACGCATTTTGTAATTCACTTTTCTTTTTCCAATCCCGAGCTCCTCTAATTTATCATTGACAACTCCAATCGCCCCGGCCATTTTTACGCCAGTCAAAAAATCGGAATTGCTTAAAACAGCTTCCTTCGTAGGGTTGGCTTCATTGCCGTCGTAATGATCTCCAATGATATTGGTTATAGAAATATCAAAGTGTTTGGCAAACAATAAATCCCGCTGATCACCACACGGCACGGCCATGATAGCACCAGTGCCATATCCGGCCAACACATATTCAGCAATCCAGATCGGAATCTTTTTTCCGTCAAAAGGATTTACTGCGTAAGCACCTGTAAAGCACCCGGTAATTTGTTTTATTTCTGCCATTCTTTCCCTGTCACTCCTGCTCTTTACATAATCCAAATATTCTTCTACGGCTTTCCGTTGGTGATCGCTGGTGATGTGATCTACCAACTCATGTTCCGGTGCCAACACCATAAAGTCAACACCAAAGATGGTATCGGGCCTGGTAGTATATACTTTCAGTTTTTTTGAATGGTCCGCGATCTCAAAATCGATTTCTGCTCCCTCACTTCTGCCGATCCAGTTGCGCTGCATTTCTTTCATCGCTTCGCTAAAATCTACCTGTTCCAGCCCGAGCAGCAATCTCTCCGCATAGTCGGTAATGCGCATATACCACTGCCGCATTTTTTTCTTTACTACGGGGTGGCCGCCCCGTTCACTTACGCCATTGATTACTTCATCGTTGGCAAGCACTGTTCCGAGGGCTTCACACCAATTCACTTCTCCGTAAGCAGAATATGCAAGCCTGAATCGCATGAGGATGTCCTGTTTTTCTTTTTCGGAAAAACTATTCCATGCTTCCGCAGTAAACTTGTTGTCGATCTCTTTCTGTCCAAACCCAATCCCGTTTCCCTGGCTGGAAAAATTGTCTATTAATTCGGATATTGGACGTGCCTTTTTTTGTTGATGGTCGTACCAGCTGTTGAATATCTGCAGGAAGATCCACTGTGTCCATTTGTAATAATGCGGGTCACTGGTGCGTACCTCGCGGCTCCAGTCAAAAGAGAAACCGATGTTTTCTAACTGTTGGCGAAAGGTGTCAATATTTTTTTGCGTAGTAACGGCAGGATGTTGACCGGTTTCCAGCGCATACTGCTCCGCAGGCAAACCAAAACTATCATAACCCATAGGATGAAGGACATTAAATCCCTTTAGCCTTTTGTAGCGGGCATAAATATCACTGGCAATATAACCTAAAGGATGCCCTACATGTAGGCCGGCACCACTGGGATAGGGAAACATATCGAGTACATAGCACTTCGGTTTGAAAGTTTCATTTTCCACTTTGTAAATATCATCAGCCTTCCAGGCTCCCTGCCATTTCTTCTCTATTGCCCTATAATCATATTCCATTGCGATTGTGGTAGTTTAGTAAAATTTGCCGAAAACTGACTGAATTTTGAAAAGGCTTTAGCGCGGAGGAATTTTGTGAAAGAAATGTTATTGCTTATTACATTTTGACAACAGCAACCTGCCCGTTTTAAATTATCGCTTTTTCGCCGGCAGCAAAAATAACAAACCTACCTAAATTCAATTATTTTTGAGGCCTTTCAAACACCGGGACATCAATAGTTAACTGATTATGGCGCAATTTGGTAAAGCTTCGACCAAGAGAGGAAAACCATCCTACGTATATGCCATCATAGGCGTTTCACTCGTTCTTTTCTTATTTGGTGTAGTAGGCTGGATTTTTTTGAATGTGAAAAAGACGGGCGATTATTTTAAGGAAAAAATTCAACTGCACGCGTACATTATACGCACTGCTTCTACCGAACAGATTGATAGCGTTACCAGCTACATCAAGGCTTTACCTTATGCTGTGAATGTCGAGTACACCACCAGGGAGATGGCTATTCAGCGGTATAACCAGGAAAATGATACGCTCTGGAAAAAGCTTGCTATCAACAATCCTCTGCCGGAAAGTGTAGACTTCAATGTGCGGGCTGACTACATGGAGCAGGATAGCCTCTCGAAGCTGGAGAATTACCTGATGACCAATTTCCCGACGACAATTTCGGAATTTCAAACACCAAAAGAAACGGTTGCCGGCGTAAGCAACTTCGTCAAAAATACGACCATCGTCTTATTAGTTGTCGCCGTTGTGCTCTGCATATTCGTTATTATTTCTATAGACAATACTATCAGGCTGGCGATGTATAGCAATCGCTTTTTAATAAAAACGATGCAAATGGTTGGCGCTACCCGCTGGTTTATAGCCAAACCGCTGGATGGGAGAGCTATTTTAAATGGTTTGATTGCGGCCGCAGTAGCGATCGGGCTTATTTGGGGCTTCATCTCCTTATCAGAAAAATATCTTCCTTACCTGCAGGTAGTCCATGACACGCAGAACATGCTGCTGCTGTTTGCGAGCATTACTGTGCTTGGCATAGTAATCTCTTTGTTGAGCACCCACCGTTCTGTATTAAAATACCTGCGCATGAAACTGGATGAATTGTACTGATCATAGCGCATCAATTTTTTCTTATAATTGCAAACATTTTTTTGAATATGAATCCAGAAAAAAAAATAGTAAGGCCGGTAACAAAGGGAGACCGCTTAGCAACCAGTCTTTTTACCAGGGAAAATTATAAATGGATGTTGATAGGGCTTGCGGTGATTGCACTGGGCTTTATATTAATGGCCGGTGGAAAAAGTAATGATCCGAACGTTTTCAAAGGCAGCGATATCTACAGCCCGATGAGAATCACGATTGCCCCCATCTTAATTGTTGCGGGACTGGTGATTGAAATTTTTGCAATCATGAAGAAACCAAAATAGAATTGGCTAACGATATCCAGGCGGTGAATTCTTCATCGCTTTTTTTATGGTTCAAATTTCTACCATGACAGTAGTTCAATCGATCATCATTGCTATCGTAGAAGGAATAACAGAGTTCATTCCCATCTCTTCCACAGCGCATATGCGAATTACGGAGAACCTGCTTGGCATCAGTAATACAGATAAGTTTACCCAGGTATTTACCGTGGCGATACAATTGGGCGCTATCCTTTCTGTAGTGGTCCTGTATTGGAAAAAATTCTTTGATTTTTCCCGGCTAAATTTCTACATCAAATTAGCCATTGCAGTTGTCCCCGCATTGATCCTCGGAAAACTTTTTAAAGACCGGATAGATGAAATATTGGAGAAGCCGGTGATCATCGCGATCATCATGCTGCTTGGTGGTGTAGTGTTGGTGTTTGTCGATAATTGGTTTAAAAATCCAACCATTGAGGAAGAAAAAGATATTAGTTATTTGAAGTCTTTCCAGATTGGCTTGTTCCAGTGCCTGGCGATCATCTTCCCGGGGCTTAGCCGAAGTGCTGCAACCATTATTGGCGGTATGAGCTTAAAGCTGACGCGAGGCCTTGCTGCGGAATTTTCATTCTTCCTTGCAGTGCCAACCATGATGGCAGCTACCGTTTACTCTCTCTATAAATATTATACTGACGTTGGTCCTTTTAGTGCTGAAGAAATTAAACTATTATCCATAGGAAATATTGTTGCCTTTGTTGTCGCCCTGCTGGCCATCAAGTTTTTCATCACGATGCTCAAGCGCTATGGATTTCGCATTTGGGGATTCTACCGCATTGTGGTCGGTATTATTTTACTGGTGATGATCTACACCGGGTACATCACGAGTTAACCAGGCCGTATCATACTTTTTTGTAAAAGGAATTGTACTACTTTCAGTTCCTTTATTTCACACACCATGCAGTCTGCTTCCAGGAAGGTGATTAACGGTTGGGCAATGTACGATTGGGCTAACTCCGTGTACAACCTTGTTATTACCACTACATTTTTTCCGGTCTACTTCACTGAAATGACTTCCGGCGATCCTTTTAACGGCAAAGTGCACTTTGTTGGAAGAACCTATGTGAATACTGCTTTGTATAACTACGCATTGGCTTTCACTTACCTGCTGGTCGCAATTTCGTTGCCCATCCTCTCATCCATTGCTGATTACAAAGGAAACAAGAAACGCTTCATGCAATTTTTCTGCACCCTGGGTGCAGTTGCGTGCAGTGGATTATACTTTTTTACGCCGGAATATTTCAACCTGGGTATGATCTGCATGATGTGCGCAGCCTTTGGGTTTTATAGCAGCCTTGTTTTCTACAATTCTTATTTGCCTGAGATAGCAGCACCGGAAGACAGGGACCGTGTAAGCGCAAAAGGATTTTCTTACGGCTACATTGGCAGTGTCATAATGCAGTTGGTTGGTTTCGCATTAGTATTGTTTTGGGATAAAATTCCATTTTTAAATGGAGCCGGTGAGGCTGTGAGGCTTACATTTTTACTGGTTGGTATTTGGTGGATAGGCTTTGCTCAAATTACCTTCCGGCGGTTGCCCAAGGGTACTGCTAATGTAACTGGTGGTAAAAAGAATTTTCTTACAGGCGGCTTCCTGGGATTGAGAAAAGTATTTAAGCAGTTGGTCACCATGCCGGTATTAAAGCGTTTTCTTTTCGCTTTTTTCTTTTATAACATGGGCGTGCAAACTATAATGCTGGTGGCGGCAAATTTTGGAACCAAAGTGTTGAGTCTGCCCTCAACAAACCTCATAATTATTATGGTGCTTATCCAATTGGTTGCTATTGCAGGTGCTTACCTTATGTCTAAACTCTCCGGGATATACGGAAATCTGCAGGTACTTATCGGAATCGTTCTGTTTTGGATATTGGTTTGCATCGCAGCCTATTTCATGCAAACTGCCATGCATTTTTACATACTGGCTGTTGCCGTCGGCCTGGTGATGGGTGGCATTCAGTCACTCAGCCGATCTACTTATTCCAAGCTGATGCCGGTAACAAATGACACAGCTTCATTTTTTAGTTTTTATGATGTTACGGAGAAAGTCGCCATTGTGATTGGCCTTGCATCCTTCGGCCTTATTGAGGAAATAACTGATAATATGAGAAACTCGGTTTTCTCATTAATTGCGTTCTTTGTAATAGGATTGATCGGGCTTGTACTTGCATTACAATCCTATAACAGAAAGGCACAAACGATATGAAGCTTTATCCGATTCACGCAGGAAATTTTAAACTCGATGGCGGCGCCATGTTTGGAGTGGTACCAAAGAGTCTCTGGCAAAAGATCAACCCTCCTGATGAATTAAACCTTTGCAACTGGGCCATGCGTTGCCTCCTCGTGGAAGAAGGTGACCGATTGATTTTGATTGACAGTGGCATCGGCAATAAACAGAGTGAAAAGTTTTTCAGTCATTATTATTTGAATGGTGGACAGTCCATCGATGGCTCTTTGAAAGCAAACGGTTTTACTAAGGATGATATTACAGATGTCTTCTTAACCCATCTCCATTTTGATCACTGCGGGGGCGCAATTGTAAGAAAAGGAGAAAAGCTGGCGCCGGCTTTTAAGAACGCAACCTACTGGAGCAATGAAAGCCATTGGGCATGGGCCACGCAACCAAATGATCGTGAGAAAGCAAGTTTTTTAAAAGAAAATATTTTGCCAATCCGGGAAAGCGGTCAACTGAAATTTGTTTCCCCAACTAACAATCCACTTGCAAATTTTTTTGAAATACTGGTCGTGAGCGGGCATACTGACTCTATGATGCTGCCGAAGATTCAATATAAAAACCGAACGGTCATATTCATGGCCGACCTGTTGCCGTCGGCCGGGCACATTCCAATTCCTTATGTGATGGCATACGATACGCAACCCTTACTGACTTTGCAAGAGAAAAAAGACTTTTTGCAAGAAGCGCTGGAGCAAAACTATGTGCTGTTTTTTGAGCATGATCCACAAGTTGAATGCTGCACACTTCAGCTAACAGAAAGGGGCATTCGAAGTGGAGAGACGTTTAACCTGGCAGAACTTTAACTACCGGATACTGATAAGAGATTTCAGGGGATAGCGCAGATTTTTGTATCCCATCATATCAACTTTGATACTTCCAACAGCAATCGGGCTCTCAGCACGCAGCAGCAGGTGATTATCATCATCACTCACCCATACGTTCATCTGTTCGCCGCCCTCGAAAATAGATCCCTTAATAAGGAGTGGTTTAAACTTAATGGCGCGAAACTTTCCATACTTTGTTTTGATATGTTCTTTCCCTTCATATTTCAGATAGAGGTGATAGATTTCGTCGTCTAGAAACATATCGAAAAATATTTTATCCCCTTTTTTGAATTTTGAGAAATTAATATTGCGGGCGTAATAGGTCGAGCTAATCACATCCTGGATACAGGAGCTTATTTTGAAAACACCATTTGTGCTTACAGCCGTACCTGCATTGTGATTGAACGTAACGTTATTGTAGATTTTGTAGCCGTCTTCATCTACGTTTCTGATAAACTTTGCCGGAAGCATAGTGGCTGTGTCGATATATGATTCATACTTATCCCGTACCCGAAAAAAATTATCGAAAAACGGATAAGTCGTACCGGTGCCCGTACAGTGATAAACGGGCTTACCATTGTACCGTTCCAGGGAAGTAGTAAATTTTGCTTCACCGGCACCTACGTACATTCCTAACGTGGTATAGTAGACGATCATGGTAACCTGCTCGCCCGGTGCAAATGCATTGTTCCTCAAGCCACAAAATTCATTGCCTGCGGTAGAAGAGAGAACGGAAAAAAAAGTAAGGATGGTTATAAAAAACTTCAATTATTTAATCTTTAAAAATTCTAATACTCAAAATAAAAAGGCTCCCAAGAATGGCAGGTAAAAAAAGATTGATGATCCATATTCCAAAGGTTGTACCGATTATGCCGACCGTGTTTGTGCTATAAAACCCAAATAATTCTGTACTAAACTTTCCTCTGATTCCCAGATCTGCAATTGCGAAAGATGGCACGATTGCCATCACTAAAAAAAGTATGCTCGTCAAGTAAAATGCAGTCATCCAGGGCACATCCACTTCTAACACCTGAAGCAGTAAGATATATTGTATGATGAAAACGATGTACCTGCAGAAAGAAAGGAAGAGTAAGCTTAACAATAATTTGGGATTAAACTCCTGCAGGACGTCAATGTATTTTACAAATCGTTTTGCTGCCGGAATTTTTTCGATTCCCCTTATCAGCCACGAAAGTTTGAAGAAAAATAAGATTAAGATGACGGTGGTAGAAAGAGACAAGGTTAAAAGCGTCCTCAACCAAAAATCCGGTAAGCCCAGCAGGTTTGCATTTTCCGGCTGTTCAATTAAGAGAAAGTAAGCCAGGGCCAGGCACCCCATGAGCATGGTGATGATCAACTGGCTGATGCTTCCGGCAATGGAGAGAGAAATCGATTTTAGTTTGTTGCCTTCACTCACATAAAGCATCCTGCCTCCATACTCGCCCATTCGGTTTGGCGTATTCAGAGATAGTGTTACCCCGCTTAGGACTGATCTGTATGCTGTGAAAAAATTTATTTGTTGTACGGGTTTCAACAGGGTTTCCCACTTCTTCGCCTCCAGGCCCCAATTCACAAATGCGAGTGCAATTACTGTCCAGAATTTAAAGGCCTGCGACCCGTATGGTGCAGTGCGAATCAAAAGCAGGGATTCATGAAGGTTTGGCTGATTTTGTAATTGCCTGTAAAGCGAGTAAAAGAGCCACATTCCAAGGACCGGGGCAATAATATACTTGATTAATATTTTGATATTTTTGCGGAGTCGGATCATGACTGTTGCACAAGGCAGCTAAATCTCATGCAATCAACGTGCTTTAGGATCATAGTTTTATTGCTCCAAAAATAACTTTCAATTGAACAAAATCTCCAAAATCATTCTGGGCATTGATCCGGGCTCAGTGATTATGGGCTTTGGCGTCATTAAGGTTTCTGGCAATGTGATAAATCTTGTATGCATGGACGTTGTGAAATTGAGCGCCGCAAAAAGCTCTTACGAGCGTCTCCGGATTATCCATCAAAAGGTCTGCGAGCTTGTCCTCGAATATGCACCCAACGAATTGGCGATTGAAGCGCCGTTTTTTGGTAAGAATGTACAGAGTATGCTGAAACTTGGCAGGGCGCAGGGAGTAGCCATTGCCGCCGCTATGCAACACAATGTACCAGTGACAGAATACTCGCCTCGAAAAATAAAACAATCTATTACCGGTAATGGAAATGCAGACAAGCTACAGGTATTGAAAATGCTGCAGCGCCTCTTAAGTTTTGATGATAGTCCAAAATTTTTCGATGCGACCGATGCCCTTGCAGTAGCTATGTGCCATCATTTCCAGGACGGAATTTCCCTGGAAGGCGGTTCTAAAAAATTAAGCGGTTGGAAAAGTTTTATCGTACAAAATCCTGAGAGAATAAAAAAGGCCTGAACTCTTACTCACCGAGGGTATTCATATTTTCTAAAATCTTTTGCTGGCAATTCGCCAATTCCTCGTCAGAAAGTTTCAACTTGGGCCGGGTGAAATTAATATCGTCTGCACTGTTGATCGGCACAAGATGCATGTGTGCATGTGGTACCTCCAGCCCTATCACACTTACACCACACCTGTCGCAATCAAAAGATTTTTCAATCGCCTTTGCGATAGGTTTTGCAAACACCAGCAACTCTGATAAGTAATCGTCCGGTAGGTCAAATAAATTATTGATTTCTTTTTTAGGAACTACCAGGGTATGTCCTTTCCTGAGGGGAAAAATATCAAGAAAAGCAAAAAAATTTTCGTTTTCCGCAATCTTGAAGGCGGGTATCTCTCCGGCAATAATTTTTGTGAAAATTGACATGG
>JBBQSI010000006.1:0-23600 GCA_038213975.1 Chitinophagales bacterium | reverse complement strand
ACCTGTTAGCCTGGCGCCAAACAGTTTCACTCTGTGGCTCCACACCACTTACCGCACAAAACAACGCGAGCAAGCCATCCAGCACACGAAGTGAACGCTCTACTTCAACGGTAAAATCGACGTGGCCGGGCGTATCGATAATGTTGAACTTGTATTGCCTTGTATCTACATTTTTTACGCCTTGTGTAGTCGGGAAATTCCAAAAACATGTGGTTGCTGCAGAAGTGATGGTAATACCACGCTCCTGCTCCTGCGCCATCCAGTCCATTGTGGCTGCACCATCATGTACCTCACCGATTTTATGATTGACGCCTGTGTAATAAAGAATCCTTTCTGTAGTCGTCGTCTTGCCGGCATCAATGTGGGCAGCAATTCCGAAATTCCTTTGAAATCTTAAGTCGGCCATAGCCTATAGTTTAAATTTTATGTGACGGAAAAATTTGTCGTTTTTGGAGGCGCAAAGTTACGCAATATCTTCCAAGAAATTACGGGGCGAATTGATTTAACACCCCAATAAAAAACCCTTCCTACAAGAAAGGGTCTACAAAAATTCTCAATGCTTTTATCAAATCCTGAAGTGAGCGAATGCTTTATTAGCATCGGCCATTCTGTGTGTATCTTCTTTTTTCTTGAAAGCAGCCCCTTCACCTTTACTTGCTGCAACTATTTCATTTGCGAGCTTCTCTGACATACTGCGGCCGTTCCGGTCACGGCTGTATTTTATCAACCATTTGATGCTTAAAGACAACTTCCTGTCAGGACGAACCTCAGCAGGGATCTGGAAGGTAGCACCACCTATACGACGGCTCTTTACTTCGACACCCGGTGTGACATTTGCCAATGCTTTACGCCATGTTTCATAACCATCTTCGCCGGTAATCTTGGAAATTCTTTCCATTGCATCATAAAAAATGGTGTATGCACCACTCTTCTTTCCTTCCCACATAAGATTATTTACAAACCTCGTAACAAGTTTGTCCTGGTATCTTGGGTCTGGCGCTAATGGGAGTTTCTTGGCTTGTGCTTTACGCATGTATTAGTAAGTATTGATATTATGTAAATTACTTTTTTGCTTTTTCTTTCTTGGTACCATATTTAGAGCGGCTCTGCTTGCGATCTTTCACGCCGGCGGTATCAAGGCTTCCACGCACGATGTGGTAACGAACACCAGGGAGATCTTTCACTCTTCCACCCCTGATCAGTACAATCGAGTGCTCCTGGAGGTTGTGGCCTTCCCCGGGAATGTAAGCGATCACCTCTATTTTATTGGTAAGTCTCACTTTCGCAACTTTCCTAAGTGCGGAATTTGGTTTCTTGGGCGTGGTAGTATACACCCTGGTACAAACTCCACGACGTTGTGGGCAGCTATCTAAAGCCCTTGACTTGCTTTTGGCTTTGATGATTGTGCGTCCTTTCCTAACGAGTTGCTGAATTGTTGGCATTAGTAAACCCTCATTTTTTTGGACGGCAAAGGTAAGTGCAGCGTAATTAAAAACCAAAATTCTTTAGTAAGGTATTCCGACTGCGAACATTAGCGCTTTCTCATTACACCTTTACCATCCACCCGTACCTGTCGGCGACAAGGCCTTGCTTGATATCATTCATCTGCTGCCGGATGGAGGGTGCTATTTTCCATTTTTCTGTATTGAATTCCATTACGAAGTCCCGGTACTTCAATTCTTTAATCATCGAAATAGTAGCAGCGGTGCCGGTACCAAAAACTTCTGTGAGGCGGCTGGTTTTAAATGCATCTACAATTTCATCGACTGATAATTTTTCCTCTTTCACCGTCAGGCCCATATCAACCAATAGTTGTATTACACTACTTCGCGTAACGCCCTCGAGGATGGTGCCCGACTCCAGGTCTGGGGTAATCGCCGTGTTCCCGATGATGAAGAAAACATTCATAGTTCCACACTCCTGCACATAACGGTGTTCTACAGCATCCGTCCAAAGTACCTGGTCGTAGCCCTGGCTTTTCGCGATGGCAGTAGGATGCATGGCTGCCGCATAATTACCCGCAGTTTTAGCATACCCTACACCGCCCGGTACAGCCCGCACATACTTTTCTTCCACGTAAATGCGCATCGGTGTACTATAATAAGGGCCTGTAGGGCTTAAAATTATGAGAAACTTATATCGCTCAGAAGGTCGAACGCCAATCATTTCATCGGAACTGAACATCAGCGGCCGAATATAAAGTGAATGCGAGGGCTTGGAGGGAATCCAACTTTGATCAATTTTTACAAGTTGCTTCATACCCTCCAAGAAAATCTCTTCATCAATTTCAGCCATTTCCATTCGCCGGGCCGATTGGTTAAAGCGGTGAAAATTGTCGATCGGGCGAAAGATCCGGGCTTCTCCCTGAGGAGATTTGTAGGCTTTTAACCCTTCAAAAATCGCCTGACCGTAATGCAGCGCAGCCACCGAAGGAGATAACAGCAATGGCTGATAAGGCTTTATTTCTACGTTTTTCCACTCTCCATCTTCAAAATCAGCTTCCAGCATATGATCAGTAAAGTATTTACCAAAAGGCAGGTTATCCAGAGACATCGAATTCAGTTTGCTTCTCTCTGCACGGGTGATCTTAAATTCTCCGGCTTCTATCATATCATTATTTTTGTAGCAAAGAAACGAAAAACACGTCGATTTTTATGAGCCTGGACACTCTTCAACTTAATTCATTCCTTACCCTGGCGTTCTATAAAGACATGTTAGTAGATGCCAGTAATCCGCCGGAAAATCCTGAAAGTAAAATTGAGGATGCAATTAAATTTCTAGGGGATAATAAAAAGGAATATGTCTTCCTGGTAGATGATCCTGGCTCAATTTTTCTAAACCAGGAAGATCTCCGGTTCTTCACACAACTGATTGCGGCCTGCAAACTTACTCTCCCGGATATCGCGCTTGTAAATATTAGTAATGCAGCGCAAAAGACCTTCAGGGAGATCACGGACAATATCCCGGCAAAGACACTCATTGCTTTCGGACAGACCACTTCAGACCTGGATCTTCCCTTCTCAATCCCACATTTCCAGGTGCAACAGTACGAAAGCCGCCTGTACCTGACTGCGCCGCCGATTGCCAAAATAAAATCTCACGCAGAAGACAAAAAAAAGCTTTGGGCCGCCTTGCGTAGAATATTCAACCTTTCCTGATGCGCACCCTGATTTTTGCCACAAATAATGCAAATAAAGTAAAGGAGGTGTCCGGCATCCTACATGAACAGTTCAATATCAGGACGCTGGCAGAAGAAGGGATTGATATAGAAATCGACGAACCGTTTGATACCCCGGATGCCAACGCGACACGCAAAGCAGAAACCATCAAGAGCTTGACGGGCAAAGATTGTTTTTCTGAAGACACTGGACTGTTTGTACCAGCACTCGGAGGCGCACCTGGAGTAAAAAGTGCGAGGTACGCCGGGGACACTGCCACCAGCGACGAAAACATCGAAAAGCTTTTGAAAGGACTTAATGGTCAACCGGACCGCGGTGCCTATTTTAAGACGGTTGTATGCCTGCTGCTTAGGGGAAAGAAGTACCTGTTTAGTGGCGTATGCAAAGGCAATATTATTGCAGAGAGACGGGGCAAGGAAGGGTTTGGCTACGACTCCGTATTTTTACCGGAAGGCTCGTCCCGGACGTTCGCCGAAATGACGATGGCTGAAAAAAATTTTTTCAGCCATCGTCGGAAGGCAATTGAAAAACTGGCGGGGCATTTAGAGAACATTGACATTTAGCCATTTCTTAATCATTAATTGTATTTGAGTTCTACAAGCAACTATATACCCTCCGAAAACGACTTGATACAGGGCTGTATTAACGGCGACCGGCAAATGCAGGAGCTTTTGTATAAAAGATTTGCTCCAAAAATGTATGGTGTTTGTCTTCGTTATGCAGGCAATACAGAGGATGCCAATGATCTGCTACAGGAAGGTTTTATAAAGGTTTACAAGAACCTGGCTAAGTTTAGAAGCGAAGGTTCTTTTGAAGGTTGGATTCGCAGAATTTTTGTAAACACTTCTATTGAGCACTTCAGGAAAAAAGTAAAACTCTATAATGTCACCGAAGCGCAGGAGAATACCCTTGAAGATCCAGACATTTCGGTGCTGGATTCTTTAGCTGAAAAGGATGTTATTGCGTTGGTGAATGAATTATCTCCGGGATACAAAACCGTTTTTAATATGCACGTGATAGAGGGCTATTCCCACAAAGAAATTGCAAGTGCCCTCGGGATCACAGAAGGTACCAGCAAGTCACAATTAGCAAGGGCAAAGGGCGTTCTGAAAAAATCCCTGGAAAAGAAATTAAACAAAACAAGTAACGATAACTCACAATCATAGTCTCTACTATGCAAAACTTTCAGGAAAAACTTTACAAGTACGAAGCCACGCCTCCGGCAAATGTTTGGGAAAAAATTTCTGCTGAGCTGGATGCAAATGAAGCTGTAAAAAGAATACATCCTTTTCGCAAACGGTCAAGAATAGTTTACTATGGACTCACCATTGCAGCATCCCTTATCATCATTTTCGTAAGCTCTTTGTTTTTTAATAAAAAGGAACCTGCGGGCGGAGAAGCAAATTCGTTGGCAAGCCAGCAACAAAATATTTCAATCGCCACTGGAGATGACTCAATGAACAGTGATGTGTTGGCGTCTATCATTAAACAAAAAGACCAACCGTCTACTCCTGAGAGTTTGCAAAAAAAATATATTACCATCAAAGGCCCTGGTGGGCAATCCGTAAAAATATCTTCAAAAGCGGCAACACTGATCTTGTCAGCAGACAATGAGTATCCTCCAAAGCCGGTGTGGGATAAAAAGATTAACAAGTGGAGCGAGATTATGCTCAGCAGCACGATTTCTCCAACGGCTACCAACTTGCTGGACGTAGTTCAAATCTCCTCTTTACAGACTGACAACTGATCTGATCTAAACTCTTTTGCCCGCGGGAGCCACTTGTAAAAGCGTCTTGCATCGCGGAAGTTTGTATCTTCGTGCTTTATTACAACAAAACTCGTAACAATGGAGAACAAAACAACCGGGACCGTAAAATTTTATAACTCTGAAAAACGCTTCGGATTTATAAAGCACGACGATTCCCCTAAAGAAACATTTGTGCATGCAAGTGGTCTTATTGATGCAATTAAAGAAAATGACAAAGTGGAATTTGACCTTCAAAATGGTCAGAAAGGAATGAATGCCGTAAATGTAAAGGTGATCGGATAGATAAATATATCCAAGGTAAAAAGGGTGGCCATGTGCCACCTTTTTTATTTTACAACCTTTCTAAACGATGGCAAAAACATCGGTACCCGCTGTTGATATTCAATATACTGATCTCCGAATTCCATCACCAATTTCTTTTCTTCCAAAAAAGTTCCTGCAAGGGTGTAGGCAACAATTACCAATACGGCCACCAGGTGCACGCTCGTTGGAAACAGTAAGAAGAGTCCAAGAAGAAATGAGATTGTTCCCAGGTAAAGTGGATGGCGGCTATACTTGTGTAATCCACTGGTCTGCAGTTTTTCTTTGGCTGCCGGTTGCCGGGCAAGCCCGCTGTGTATCGGAAAATATTTTATGATGGTGAGCGCCATTATTAATATTCCCGGAACTATAAGTACTAATGCCAATACAAGCGTCGCTGAGGTATGATTAAAAAACCGATAGCCCGGAATAGTAAACTGGTACCACAGAACAGCCACAAGCGATAGCAATGCAAAAACATTGTACACCATGCGGTAGCTCCTTTCAGAAATTCTGAGATTCAATGTTGTAGCCCTCTTAATGCGTGGCGCCGCCAGCCAGCTGTGCAGGAATCCATACATGATCCATAAAATAAAAAGTATGAAATGTTGTGCAACCATTAACTGCAAAAATGTTTCTTCATGATCAATTAACCGGAAATTAATTCCAGCGCATTTTTCCGGGTTATCTTTGCTCCTTCAAAAAAATATTTTAATGAGAAATTTATTGATTGTTTTTATTGCCTCTTTTTCTTTCCTCGTTTCTTTCGCTCAGGATACACGCACCATTAATCTTGCCAAAGGTCAAAAATATAGCGTGGAAACAGTAATGAGCACTACCAGCAATTCTGAGATGATGGGACAGAGTATAGATAGCAAAGCTAATATAACAAGTGTTTACAGCATCGCTGTTGACGGTGTCGCAAATGATCGATATCAACTTACGAATACGATAAGTCACATTACGATGAACGCCAGCGCTATGGGTCAGGATATGGATTTTGATTCTGACAAAAAAGAAGATATGGATGGTGAAATTGGAAAAAATTTCAAAGATTTGATTAACGTGCCACACAAAGTTGAAATGGATAAATCAGGCAATATTATAGTTCCAAAAGATACCGATACCACTTCGATGGATAAAGGGGGCGGCCCGGCCTCGATGATGATTGGGCAAATGCTCGGCGACCCGGCTGAAAGTGGCTATGGTGCAAAAATGGCTTTTCAAACATTGCCTAAAAATGCAAAGCCCGGGACTAGCTGGAAAGACTCGACTTCAGACAATGGTATAGAGAAAGTGACACATTATACGGTGAAAGAAATGAAAGGCGACGAGGCCATTATACAAATGGACGGCACTGTAACCACTGATATGAAAACCGAAATGCAGGGAATGGAAGTACTCACCAAGGCAAAAGGAAAATTTACCGGTCAGCAGACCGTCGATATCAAAAAAGGAATTTTAAAGACCAGCACCATCGATACGGATGCCTCTGGTACTGTAACCCTCATGGGACAGGATGTGCCAAATACTTCAAAGGTGAAAGCCGTCACTACCGTAAAGCAGCTCTAACTATTTGCCATTAAGTGCGCTAAGATCTGCTGCAAGAATCTTTTTATCCGCCAGTTGCAAAAGCAGTACTACACTGGCATCGCCGGGTGAAAGGTCTGCGGGAAGAATTCCCTGCAGTGGTCTATTATTGTCAATGTTATCATTTGTTTTGAAATACCGCACAACATTTTTTCCCGGCAACTTTTCTCCTCGGTTTTCTCCCGCGAGCACTTCGGTAGACGTCTGCGTTTCAATGATGACCAGGTTGAGTTTTGCGTCACCGTATTCCCCCTTAGCATGGTAAAACACTTTTACATCCCTCCCCCTTACTATCGCTGAATCAATATTGAGAGTGATATCGTTTTGGACGGCCGCATTCTTTATTACTTCATTTATCCCGGTCCGGTTGCTCCCTACCATTTCTTTTTCTCCATTTATTATAAGCTGTGGCGTGTACACCCCGGAAGATAACGCAGATGCATATTCATATTGGCGGCGGGAGTATGCGGGATCGCTGTAGGTGTCTTTCCATCCAAGGCGACCCCAGTAATCCACATGATAGCTAAGGGTAATAATATTTTTATTCGCTGCCAGGTCATTAAGTACTCTTTCGGCTGCCGGGCAGCTTGAGCAGCCCTGTGAGGTAAAAAGTTCCAGGACAACAGGTGGCTGTTCTGAGGCAGATGTCGCAATGGTAGGATTGTTCCTCACCTGCGTCGGTCCGGGGGCATTTACGCAGTTACAAATCAGCAATGCAAGTGAAAACAATTTAAGTGTATGCATATTTTCAATTACGTGCATAATGGGCCACCATATGTTACTAAAGGTATAATAAACCCCGGAATCGTGAGAGAGATCAATGGCCGAAAGAAACACTTATGCGTAAGGTTCTACATTTGCAAGCGTGAGATTTCTGCGGACAAATGCCGGCTATTTTTTCTTTTGGCTTCTTTTCTTTGCTGGAACGAAGGGCATGTTCATGCTTTATCATTTTCAAAGGTCGCGTCAGCTTACTACCACCGAAATAGTGAAAGTTTTTGGATTTGGATTGAGGATGGATCTTGCTTTCACCGGCTATATCTGCGCTCCAATATTTCTACTTGTGTTGCTCAATGTTTTCTTTGATCGTTTTCCGTTGCGCTCATTAGCTACCGGGTATACTGCCGTGCTGATATTCCTGCTGACCTTCCTGGCGGTGGCAGATATGGAGCTCTACAAATATTGGGGCTTCAGGATGGATATCACGCCACTTCAATATTTGCAATCTCCTGAAGAGATGAAAGCCTCATCTGCTTCCAGCCCGATAATAATGTTGTTGTTGCTCTTCCTTGCAGTGGCATTTTTTAACCTGTTCATTTTCAGGAAATTTTTTGCTCATTTATTTGATTTTGTGATACACCGGAAGTCACGATTACCGGCTGCTGCAATGGCCGGGCTGCTACTGGCACTTTTGTTTATTCCTATCCGTGGAGGCATACAAAAAATTCCGCTCAATCATAGTGATGTTTATTTTTCCGAAAAAACCTTTGCCAATCATGCCGCACTCAATCTGCCATGGAACCTTGTTCATTCAATTCTAAACAGGAACAGTACCAAAAATCCTTTTCAATACTACCCTGCCGGTGAAGCGGCCAGGCTCACAAAATCATTGTATGCTGATTTATCCGACACAACCACCACTATTCTTAATGCGCCGAGGCCTAACGTAATTATCATCATCATGGAAAGCCTCACGGCAAAGTTGATCGGGAGCGTCGGTGGCGAGCCTGGCGTCACGCCCAATTTGGACAGTATCGCCAGCGACGGTCTTGTCTTCACGAATGTTTATGCCGCCGGAGACCGGAGTGAAAAAGGTCAAACCGGGATATTGAGTGGTTATCCCAACCAGGCAATCACGTCGATCATTAAAACGCCAAAAAAAACCCAGGAACTGCCATCCCTGAATGAAGTGCTGCTAAAGGCTGGCTACACCACCCAATACACTTACGGCGGCGAACTGGAATTCGCCAATATCAAAAGCTATCTATTAAATACCGGCTACAAAAATCTAACAGGCAAGTATGATTTCCCGGAATCGGAACGCACCACTTCCTGGGGGGTACACGATGAATATCTCTTTAGAAAGTTTCAAAGTGAACTGAACGAAATGAAGCAACCGTTTTTCGCAACAGCGTTTACCCTTAGTAGTCATGAACCGTTCGATGTACCAATGCAGCAGAAATTTATCGGAAGTGACGATTCTACGTTGTTTAAAAATTCCGTTTTTTATACTGATAGCACCATTGGCGATTTTATCCGAAAAATAAAGAAAGAGGCCTGGTGGCAAAATACATTGGTGATCCTGGTGGCTGACCATGGGCATCCAATTCCGGGCTACGACCGCAACGACCTGCCACGAAAATTTCACATTCCCCTTATTTTCACCGGCGGCGCCCTCGCAAAAAAAGGACGCATTGACGCCACAGGCAGCCAGACCGACATCGCAACTACACTCCTGGCGCAATTGGGTATAAAAGAAAACCCTTTTCATTTCAGCAGAAATTTACTCGACACCACCCAAAATCATTTTGCTTTTTATTCTTTTAATGATGGCTTTGGCTTCATTACCGACTCCTCCGCAGTTACATTCGACAATGCGGCAAACAGGGTTTTATATCACACTTCGCCATTGGACACCACCGCATTAAAGTTTGGAAAAGCTTACATGCAGGCGTCTTACCAGGATTTTATCGATCGATAATTTTTTGTTGATAATATTCGCGACGCTGCTGCGCCGTCACTGATAATCAAGTATATTAGCACCTGATAAATTATACGATTTGGTTGCCTGTAATAATCTACGATTGCTGCCCCACATACTTTATTATTTCCTGCTCATTTAAAAAATTAATGATGAATTCAAGAAGAAAATTTTTGCTTAGCTCCGGCATGCTCGTAGGTGGAGCAGCGCTTGCAAATGCTGCCAACCGCAGCCCTTTTACCATATTAAATTCCGGCGTGAGGCCCGGTGATCAGATAAACGTTGGACTTATTGGAGCCAAAGGAATGGGCTGGGCAAACCTCACCTCGGCGCTGAAAATTCCCGGCGTGAATGTCGTCGGCATCTGTGACATCGATAAAAATGTGATTGCTGATCGCATGGCTGGCCTGGAGAAGATTGGCGGCAATCCGGCAAAAGTGAAAACGTATGGTGATTACCGAAAATTGCTGGAGGATAAAGATGTAGATGCCGTCATCGTCGGAACTCCCGATCACTGGCACGCTCTAATTATGATGGATGCCTGCGCCGCCGGTAAAGATGTGTATTGCGAAAAACCGCTTGGAAATTCGATCGAAGAATGTAGGGCCATGGTAGCGGCTAGCAAAAAATATAATAAGGTAGTGCAGGTTGGCCAATGGCAACGCAGCCAGCAGCACTTTCGCGATGCAGTAGATTTTGCCCGAAGTGGCAAACTAGGCAACATACGCACTGTAAAAGTTTGGTGCTACCAGGGCTGGATGAAACCCGGGCCTGTAGTACCGAACACTGCACCACCCGAAGGAGTGGATTATAAAATGTGGCTCGGCCCCGCGCCAACACGCCCATTCAATGCCAGCCGCTTTCATTTCAATTTCCGGTGGTTCTGGGATTATGCCGGCGGCCTCATGACTGACTGGGGCGTCCACCTGCTGGACTATGGACTGCTCGGCATGAATTCACCCGTACCGAAATCAGTATCTGCGCTTGGCGGCCGCTTTGCCTACCCTGATCTGTACGAGGAAACACCAGATACGCTCACTACGCTTTACGAGTTTGACGGCTTCAATATGGTGTGGGATTCTGCCATGGGCATCGACAATGGATCGTACAACCGCGATCATGGCATCGCTTATATTGGCAACAACGGAACGCTCATCCTCAACCGTGGTGGCTGGGAAGTAATTGAAGAAAAACAGAGTGGCAACAAAGTCAGCAAGCCTTTCGAAAAACCTTCAGACAACGGTTTGGATAAACATTGGGAGAATTTTATCTCCGTCGTGAAGACCCGCAAAAAAGAGGACCTCCATTGCCCCGTAGAGGCCGGAGCACACGTTGCAACCGTGGCGCAGTTAGGCAATATCGCTTACCGCAGCGGTAAGAAACTTGAATGGAACGGCGAGGAAATTGCCGAGCATTCATTGAACAAGGAATATATGATGAAGGAATATCACAATGGATATAAGCTTACTAAAGTCTAAATAATATAATAATTGAGTTTATGAAAATGATTTTCAGCCTCCTGGCTTGTTTAGTAATCGTAACGAATGTTTTCTCACAAGCACAGCCGCAGGGCAAGGCCGAAGACACAGAATTTTATGACCCCGTTCCGCCAGTCGTGACGCCGGCAGCGCAGTACGGGGACCCTCCTTCAGATGCCATCATATTATTTGATGGTAAAAGTTTAAACGAATGGGTATCGGTAAAAGATACCACTCAGGCAGCAAGTTGGACGGTGAAGGATAACATGATGACGGTAAATAAGCCGGCCGGCGACATCGAAACAAAACGGAAGTTCGTAGACTACCAGTTGCATATTGAATTTAGAATACCGACTGGCATTACTGGCTCAGGACAGGCGCGAGGTAACAGCGGAATTTTTCTTGCTGCAACGCATGGTGCCAGTGAATATGAATTGCAGGTTCTTGATAACTACAAGAATGACACCTATGTGAATGGACAGGTCGGTAGTATTTACAAGCAGTCAATACCATTGGCAAATCCTTCCCGCAAGCCGGGCGAGTGGCAGACATACGACGTCGTTTGGACAGCACCACGCTTTTACGACAACGGTCAATTGCGCTCACCTGCCAGGGTAACGGCATTGTTAAACAACGTGCTTGTGCAGAACAATTTTGAATTGAGAGGTGGTACGCCCTACATAGGCCTGCCTCAGTACAAAAGGCACGGAGCAGCTCCGATAAAATTGCAGGCGCATGGAGATAAAAGCGAGCCCATCACCTTCAGAAAAATCTGGATAAGGCCGCTGCAAAATAATATGTAACGGGAGGTGTTATCCAGGAAGTGCATTGTTTCTAGAATTCATTAGTTAATGCAAACACAGGCTTACGATACATCCATTTTCCGCCGGTGAAGTCGGGAAAATCAACTGTTTGGTTACCTAATTCGATGGAACTTTCGCTGAGCGGTGTAATAGCACTCCAGGCCGCCGCGTCATACACGTCCATTGGTGTTGGCCCCTTACGCTTGATGGACTCGATGAAGGCATGGACAACGAAAAAATCCATTCCTCCATGGCCGGCCCCGGCACTTTCTTTACTCCAGCGTACCCACAGCGGGTGATCATATTTCTCCAGCCACTTCGTGGCATCATCCCACTCGTGCAGCTTTTCTGATTTCTCCTGTATGTAGATTCCATTATTTACGTCCATCCAGATGCCCTCAGTGCCCTGCACGCGAAATCCCAGGGAGTATGGCCTTGGCAGGTTGGTATCGTGTTGCAATAAGATCGTTTCGCCATTTGCACAATTGATTGACGTTGTCACTACATCCCCCAGTTTGAAGTCCACCTTTGCGTTTGGATGATCCGGGCCGCCCCATTTGGAAACATAATTGTGTAAACCCCGGCTCTTGGAAGCAAACGAGCATAGCGACAAGAAGCGATTTCCTCTATTGATGTTGATATATTGTGCAATGGGTCCAATTCCATGCGTGGGATACAGGTCACCGTTACGATGGACAGAATGCTCTGTCCTCCACCGCGCTTCTGAATAAGCCTTTTCACCAAACTCCACACCATGCTCTTTGCCCTGCCAGCCCCCATTGAATTTTATCTCTCTGAGGTCATGTTGATAGCCCCCCTGGAGGTGAATAAGTTCGCCAAATAATCCCTGGCGCACCATATTTAAAACGGCCATGACATCGCGCCGATAACAAACATTCTCCATCATCATTACCTGCGCATTATGATTTTCCGCTGCCTTTACCACGTCCCAGTGATCCTGCAATGTGAGGCCGAGTACCACTTCCGTTCCAACATATTTTAATCCCGCCTCCAACGAACCGATGATCATCGGTTTGTGCCATTCCCATGGCGTTACGATCAATACGCCATCCAGGCCACCTTTCAACATAAGCATTTTCTGCCAGGCATCGCCATCGCCGGTAAACACTTCCGGCATCTTTTTACCGCTTTTCGCAATGATGGCTTTTGAAGCTGCAATCGCATGATCATCTATATCGCAGATGGCTACAAGATCTACATCATCTCTTCTCAATAGGAGGTCCAGGTGACCCTGCCCACGGGCACCAACGCCGATGATGCCCATCCTTACTTTTGGCTCTGCTTTAGCGGAAAACAAATTATCCTTTGAAGAAAATACCACCGCAGCTGCTGCAAGGCTCCCGGACTGTAAAAATTCTTTTCTATTCATGCGGCTTTTTTAACTGGTTAATGAATGGAAATATTCACGTCAGCACCAATCTTTTCCATTTGCTTAGCCTGACTTCGCCCTTGCAATATCAGTATTAATTATATTTTAAAAAAAAGCGCGAGAGACATTTGCTGATATTACCTGCATTCAACCGTTTGCATAAATTTCAATTGACGAAAAATTTCCGGGAAACAGGAAAATTTCAAGTCGCCCGCAACACGCAAACCTGCTGATTAAAATGTATTTTTAAAACACAACACTGAAGTATAAAATGTTTCCATTTCGCCACGGTTTTGATTTGATAATTTACCGGCAATACAGTAATTGCTAATGAAAGAGAAACTACCCACCATCAAGGAAATTGCCAAAGAACTCAATGTCTCCGTTTCCACTGTGTCTCGAGCACTGAAAGATCATCCCGGAATCGGATTACGTACACGTATGCGGGTGAAAGAGATGGCAAAAAAACTCAATTATGAGCCAAACCAAACTGCGTTATTCTTTCAACAGGGAAAAACTTACACCATCGGGGTTATCTTGCCTGAGTTGTCCGAAGCTTTTTTCTCATCTTCCATCTCCGGCATCGAAGAGGTAGCTGAAAAACACAACTACACGGTATTGCTCGGGCAGAGCCATGACCTGCCTGAACGAGAAGCCAAGATCATTCAGACGATGAAAAATCACCGGGTGGATGGCATCATTGTTTCTATCGCAAAAAACACAACTGATTACTCCCACTTCGACATGCTGAAGAAGTATAACATTCCGGTGGTGTACTTCGACCGCATTCCAAAGATGGATGATATCCATTATGTCGCCTGCAACATGGCTTCCGGAACCGTGCAGGCAATCAATTTTCTTTTTCAAAAAGGCCACCGCGTCGTCGGCATGATCAATGGCCCCGAAAAACTTTTTGCATCACAGGAGAGAAAGGAAGGCTATTTCCAGGCGATGGTAAAGAGCCGGCTAAAATTTGATCCCTCGCTCATCGTGAATAGTGATCTCACGAGGGCGGGCACCTATTCAGCCATGGAGGAGTTACTGCGGTCCAAACGGAAACCCACTGCCATTGTTGCTTTTAATGACTATGTGGCCCTGGATGCTGTACAATATGCGATTTCCAAAAAAAGAAAGATGAACAAAGACCTGTGCTTTGTTAGTTACGCTAACCTCCCGATCACCAATTATACAGAGTTTCCACCACTGGCTTCTGTAGAACAGTTCCCAAATACGCAAGGGAAAAAAGCAACAGAGATTTTACTCGAATTATTGTCACGCAAAGATGACGATGATGATAAAACATTTTATAAAATCATCGTCGACTCGCAGTTAGTTGTACATGAGAAGAAGCGCTGACACAAAAATGCGAAAAGAATTACCATATGCAAACGTTTGTCGTAGGCACATTGGGCAATAACCGATATGTTTGGTGCGGATAAATTCGTAAAACAAATCTTGCTATCAACCATTTTAGATGCTTTTGGCCTTCCGGGCAGCAACTGCCAGACGGAAGTGTTCGGCAGCGGCCTGATAAATGACACCTGGCTTGTCACGTGCGGTGATGAAAAGTTTATACTGCAACGCATCAACAGCGCAATTTTCAGCGAACCCGCAGCCATTGGTGAAAATATCAGGCAGATTGGTGACTACCTCAAAGAAAAGAACCCTGGTTATTTTTTTGTTCAGCCTCTTGCCACCACAGAAGAAAAAGAAATTTTTCGTGATGAACAAGGTTCATATTATCGCATGTTCCCATTCATCGAATATTCGCATACTATAGATGTTGTACACAAACCGCAGGAGGCATATGAAGCCGCTGCCCAGTTCGGAAAGTTCACCAGGGCGCTTTCCGGTTTCGACGTCAGGTCGTTGCGCACTACCCTACCGGACTTTCACAATCTCTCACTGAGGCAACATCAATTCCTGCAGGCCCTGGAAAGCGGCAATCAGGAAAAGAAAAAAGAAGCACACCAATTAGTCAAATTTTTAGAGGGAAACGCAGGCATAGTCAACGAATACATCACGATTACAAATGATCCGCATTTTAAGCTGCGGGTCACGCACCATGACACTAAAATCAGTAACGTCCTTTTTAATGAAAAAGGCGAGGGCATCTGCGTCATTGACCTCGATACTGTAATGCCCGGCTATTATATCAGTGACGTTGGTGATATGCTGCGCACTTATCTTTCCCCGGTTAGCGAGGAAGAAAAAGATTTGTCGCTGGTAGAAGTTCGAGAAGAATATTTTTCGGCTATCCTTGGTGGTTATATGAAGACTATGGGTGAGTTACTAAGCAGCACAGAGAAGCAGCATTTTCTATACGCCGGCAAGTTTATGATCTATATGCAGGCTATCCGCTTTCTTACAGATTACTTACACAACGATGTTTACTACGGCAGCAAGTATCCGGGTCAGAATCTCGTAAGGGCGCTGAACCAGGCAAAACTGTTGGAAAAACTTTTGGAAAAGGAAAATATCTTGCAGCGATTGGTTAGTTCCTCTGCAAAAATTCCCTCATCTCATTTCGCAGGCACTCAAAAATAAATATGGAAAGGAAAAGCAACCGTTACCCGATCATCATTATTGGAATACTTTTTTTTGTTTTTGGATTTGTAACGTGGCTCAACGGTACACTGATTCCGTTCCTGAAGCTGGCCTTTCAATTGGAAAGTGACGTGCAGGCGTTCTTTGTAACCTTTGCATTTTATATGGCCTATTTTTTTCTTGCCCTTCCATCCTCTTTTATTTTAAGAAAAACAGGGTACAAAAAAGGAATGGCGCTGGGCTTATTTGTGATGGCGGTCGGCTCACTCATTTTTATACCTGCGGCAAAATCACGGATGTTTCCAATTTTTCTTACCGGCCTTTTCGTACAGGGGATGGGGTTAGCCCTGCTTCAAACTGCCAGTAACCCGTACATCAGCATACTCGGCCCCCTTGAGAGCGCCGCCAAGCGCATCAGCATCATGGGCATCTGTAATAAGTTTGCCGGGATGCTGAGCCCGATTATTCTCGGAGCCCTGGTACTGCGAAATGCAGATAAGCTGCAAAAAAATATCAGCGAGAAAAGTGACCTTGCAATCAGGGAAAACCTTCTCTCAGAACTTACCCAGAAAATTATTCCCCCGTATGTGGTGATGGCGGTGATACTGGTGCTGCTTGCCATCATGATCGTAAAATCCAGCTTACCGGAAATAGAAATGGAGGATGACGAAGTCCCTGCAACAAGCAACCTCAAAACGAAATCTATTTTCGGTTTTCGTCACCTTTGGCTCGGTGTGCTTTGCATGTTTTTATATGTGGGGGTAGAAGTACTTGCCGGCGATGCTATCGGCACCTATGGCCGGCAACTCGGCATGCCGTTAAATCAAACGAAGTACTTCACAACGTTTACCCTGGGTGCGATGCTGTTTGGGTACATCATTGGCATTTTTACGATTCCAAAATATATTTCGCAGCAAAAAGCCCTGGCTATTTCAGCGATCACAGGTATCATATTTAGCATACTCATCTTCACTACCGGCGGATATACATCCATAGTTTTCATTGCATTGCTGGGCCTGGCAAATGCCTTAATGTGGCCGGCGATATTTCCACTTGCCATCAGCAAATTGGGATCATTCACAAAGACAGGCGCGGCATTATTAATTATGGGAATTGCAGGTGGAGCTATTCTTCCGCTGGTGTACACTTCTCTCAAAGACAGTGGAACACTTTCCAACGAACTTGCATTTTTTGTTTGCATTCTGCCGGCATATGTGTACATATTATTTTATGCTGTCCGCGGCCACGTTGTAAAAGCGAAACAAACGGTAAATAGTTAAATTCTTCCCAGGTCTCCAACCTGTAGTGGATGCCAGCCGTCTTTTCTTTGGCATCTTATTTAGTTACATTTACTATTTGAAATGGATAACCTTCGGGCACCCGTAAACTTATGGCTTCAAAAGGCAGGACTATGCATTATTGCCCTGCTGTGGTTTACAAATTCATTTGCCCAGGCAGACACTTTGCAAGCAAGCGGAAAGGACACGTCGGCGCCAAAATCACTTGAAGGCTATCTCGAACACAGGAAGGGTTTCCTGGTAAAAGTGTTGAAGAGTTTCATGCGGGATACTTCCGAGCCAAAATCACCGAATGATCTTCGCCGGAACGATGTTCCCTTCGAACGTTTCCAGGGATATACCATCCGTAATATCCTCGTGGAAGAATTACCCTTTGGTATCCCCATCAATGACAGTGCAAAAAAAATTGTGACTACACTTACCAAAGTCGCAAACGCCCTTCACCATGTCACTAGAACTTCCGTGATACGGCGAAACCTTTTCTTCAAAAGAAACGATACCATCCAACCCTACCTATTAGCCGACAACGTGCGGTTCCTGCGGCAACTGCCCTACATACAAGACGCAACCTTCCGCTTGATACCGGCGTTTGGCACCCGGGATATGGTAGATGTAATTGTCATTACAAAAGATGTTTTCTCTATTGGCGGCTCTATCGGATCCATCGGCATACCGCAGTCTGATATTGACGTGCGGGAGGATAATATCGGTGGCACCGGAAATGCGATCTATTTCCAGGGACTGCTGGATACAGAACGCGATAATAAATTTGGCTACGGCGTCGGATATATTCAGCGAAATATTGGCGGCAGCTTTATGAATGCGGAGTTAGCCTATCAAACTTTTTATCCCGCAATAGATGGCCCGAAAGAAGAGAACAGGTACCTGGTGAGACTTAACAGGCCATTAGAAAACCGCTTTATGCAGTGGACCTACGAATTCATTGGCTCTTTTAATGAAACAACAAATCACTACGATCCGGATTCTGTTTACAATACGAATTTTCGCTACAAATATCATAACCTGGAGGCCTGGGCAGGCTATAACATACATGCCCGCAAATTTACCCGGGCTCAGGAAGAAAACACTTTGCGGAAACTTGCAGGTTTAAGGGTTATTGATCGCCAGTTCACTGAGATCCCTTTAAGACATTCTGAGCTCTACTACTGGAAGTTTGCAAGTATCACCGGCGTGCTTGGATCTATGACTTTTTACCGGCAAAACTTTTATAAAACAAAGTATATCTATGGCTTCGGGAGAAATGAAGATATACCGGAGGGTTTGAATCTTACGCTAACAGCAGGCATTACAAGAAAACAAGGAATAGTGCGGCCATTCGTGGGCTTCAACTACGAACGTTCTTACTTTAATAGCAATAACAACTACATCAGTTACAAGTTGAGAGCGGAAGGAAACCTGAGGGGAACGGCGCTTGAAGACATGACTTTCCTTGCCGGCATCGCCTATGTTGAACATTTAAATAACCTGGGTGACAAGTGGGGCCAACGATTCTTTTTTAATATTGATGCTGCTCAGCAAGTGAACACGGTACTAAACGAGCCACTGCTGTTGGCAAGTAAGTTTGGCCTGCCGGAGTTGGGAAACAACCGCGAAGGTGGCACGCTGCGGGCAACGGTGAAAGCTGAATCAGTATTTTTTAGCCCCTGGTCAATAGCTGCTTTCCGTTTCGCTCCTTTTATTTTCGCAAACACAAGTGTCTTTTCTCCCTATTTGTCCAATACCAAGATCTATTCTTCAGTTGGTGGCGGGTTGCGAACCAGAAACGAGAGCCTGATATTTGGCACTTTGGAACTTAAGGGCTTTTATTTCCCCGGTAAAAATTTTAGGGGCAAGAGTTTTCGTTTTGACATTTCAACCAATATCCGTTTCAAATTCAATCCTCAATTGATCAGGAAACCAGACTTTATCGAAATTAATTAACCGGAAGACAAGTAGAAATCTGGGATAGGACTAAAAAGAAGAAAGCACCAAGTTTGTTTTTGTACGCCGCCCGGTTGCCCGAACATTGTATTACTTACTAACCCGATGCTTTCGTTTGAAAAGCTTCCGTCAAATTAATGACTTTCGCTCCCCAATTGTGTTACAAATATAGTGTGGTAAAACAGCCCTTTCCAAATTTTGATAAACATGTTTTTCACGCCTTCTGCACAAAAATATTCACCGTTTTCCGGCACTTAGGCACGTTAAATCAAGCCTTTTGTGAATAACTTAATCACTCTTGTGAACTCTTAACGTGACACCATAGGTCGAAGGATCACCCAGATGTATTGCGCCGAAATCATACGCATAGCCGATGTACTTTTCGCCGGTAATATTTCTTGCCCAAAACGCCAGATCTGCATTCCGCATAGATACGCCGGCACGTGCATTCACGAGCGAGTACGCCGACTGTTTAATGGTATTTGCAAGATCAAAATATTGGGTGCCCAGTGACCTAAGTTCGCCCCTGGCAAATGCCTTAAAAGACCCTGTCGCATTTAACCGGAAATCATATTGAACCGCCAACATGGAAGTATAGGAAGGCGTTAGCACCGGGTGTTTGCCCTTAAGATCAACTTCTCCGCCATTTTGTGCAAGCTTCAAATCTTTATACGATGCATCGGTAAATCCGGCGTTGTAAATAATATTCAATCCTTTAGCCGGCAGCGCATGCACTTCTGCTTCCAGCCCTTTAGACTCCAGTTTCCCGGTGTTGCGGGTGATCGTCACAGCGTCTGGCAACACAAGGGTTGGAACCTGCGCATCCGTCACCGTCGTATAGAATGCACTCAGATTTAAAAACAGCCTGTTTGCTAAAAGTGTATTCTTTATACCCAGTTCAATATTATTGCTAAACTCGGGTTTGAAAGCGAAAAGCGCAGGCTGGGAAGGGTCAGCCGATATCGGTGTCAACCCGCCAGCCCTGAAGCCACGGCTGTATGATGCGAAGAGCATGCTGTAAGGGGAGCACGAATAATCCAGGCTCACTTTAGGGGAAACGGCATTGAAGTTTGCTGTGGCCGAAGTATCAGGTGTCGTCGGAAAAACCTGGCCATCTTTTGCATACTCCCCGAGAATTGCCAGTTCCTTGTGCTCGTAATCATACCTAAGTCCACCGGTGATGTTCAGCTTATCAGTTATTTCGTAGGTAAGCTGTCCGTAGAAAGCCACGCCTTGCCCCTTTGGCTTCGAAGTATTTATGAGTGAAAAATTATTATCGGGTGCTCCCACCAATGTGCCATCATTGCCAAAGCGTGTATCTGCTTTTGTAGGGCTTTGCTGCGTAAAAAGATAAGTGCCGGCAATCCATTTCAAATGGGAAAGGCTACCCGCAGGGCTGCTTAACTTCAAATCTTCCGTCCACACCTTCACGTTGTTCCAGTCTTTCCCAAAATTGTTGTTCAACGTGATACCATCTATCGGAGAAAAATCTGCATCGATGGGTTGGTTATAATAGCGGTAATTATAGAGGTACGCCGTCTGTGACTGCAGGTTAAATTTGGCACCGCTGTAGTTGATTGAAAGAGAAGTATTGAACGAGTTGTCGATTATTTTTGTTAGTGAATTTTGACTCAACTTATAAGGATTCGCGAAAGCTTCATCTGTGCCGAACACCAATGGGAAGGGTCCTGTATTGCGATTGCTATTATGTTTCGCATTGAGTGTAATTGAAAGTTTATCTACCGGAACAAATTTCAAAAAGTAATTGCCGATGATGCTGTGTTGTTTGTCATAATGATCATTATTGAATTCATTGGTGAAATAACCATTCCACCCTTCGTATAGCCCGGCTGCACCAAAAAACAATTTATCTTTCACAATTGGCACACGCAGCCCGGCGCTGTACCTGCCCAGTCCATAGTTTCCCACACTGGCTTCAGCGAAAAGATCTGTTTTATTTGTCGGCTGCTTCGTAATAATATTAATCACGCCACCCATAGCATTCCTGCCGTAAAGCGTTCCCTGCGGGCCACGTAATACCTCGATCCTTTCAATATCAAAGAGTGGGCTGATATATGTATCGAGGGAAAATTGATTTACACCATCAATATAAGTGGCCACTGCAGGATCATAGGAAGTAGTGGCAATACCTCTGATAGAAGTACTGTTTCGCTTGTCACCCGGGTCAGCAGAGTATAAGTTAGGCGCGAGACCAGTAATTTCCCGTGAATTCCAAACGCGAAAATCCGTAACCTGCCGGGAAGAAAGTGAGGTGATGCTTATCGGCAACTTTTGCAACGGAGCTTCTTCTTTTTCCGCTGAAACTACCACCTCATTCAGCCTGTTTTCTGAGTTTACAAGCGTTACCGGCAAATCGGTGCCGGAGCCTTCAAGTCTTACTTTTTTGTTTACTTCTGAAAAACCAATAGATGAAAATTGCAGCGTGTACTCACCAACCGGGACATTGGAGATTTGGTAGGTACCGTCTTCGCGTGAAATAGCAGCGTAGTTGGTATTCAATATATGAATGCTCACATTTGGAATCGCCACGCCTGATTCGTTTGATATCTTGCCACTAACAGATTGTGAGAAACTTTGCGAAGCACTAAAAATCACAGAAAGAAATGCAAGGTAGAGTCGGTATTTCATAAAGGTATTTTTGAGTAAAATTCATTGGGAGTACAAAATCGTAAAACCGGTTGCAAAATTAGCCGTTATATTTTAATTGACTGTATTGTCCGGTGTCAGTAATATGTAATTCTTTTACGATGCCTATCTGTTTTTCAAAAGCTATTATTACCAACTGTCATGCAGTCCCTTATCGCGGGGAATTATCAAAGCGGACAAACAAACATCTCCATGCAAATAACAATTGATGTTTTGGATGAAAACGTGAATACAATAATACTTAAGGGGGTAACTTCCTAATCGAAACGGCTACACATAATCCTGCAAAAGCAGCTAATTTTGCGCTTCGTAAATGGAAAAGAAAAAATGAAGGAGAAGCTCAAACAACTATCACGTCAGTTAAAAGGTGACTTGTTTGTTGATGACAAAACGAGGATACTTTATGCTACGGACGCTTCAGCCTACCGTGAAATGCCGCTGGCCGTCGCAATCCCAAAATCAGAAAATGATATAGAAGCGTTGGTACACTTTGCGAAAAATGAAGGCACTTCATTGATTCCAAGAACGGCAGGCACATCGCTGGCAGGCCAGGTCGTAGGCCATGGCATCGTGGTAGATGTATCTAAAAATTTTACGGGCATCCTTGAACGGAACAATGAAGAAATGTGGGTGCGTGTACAGCCGGGCGTTATTCGTGATGAATTGAACATGTACCTGAAGCCACACGGGTTGATGTTTGGCCCGGAAACATCTACTGCAAACCGTGCAATGATTGGCGGGATGGTCGGCAACAATTCCTGCGGTTCTAACTCGGTGGTTTATGGCAGCACCCGCGAACACACACTTGAGATAAAAGCAATCTTGAGTGACGGCTCAAAAGCAACATTCGGCAGTTTGAGCATTGATGCTTTTCATGAAAAATGTGAGCTGCCAACGCTCGAAGGGAGCATCTATAAAAGGGCCAGGACCATTTTTTCCAACTATGACAACCTGCAAGAAATAAAAAATCATTTTCCGAAAAAATCTGTGACCCGGCGTAACACCGGCTATGCCCTTGACATGCTTGGGGAGAGCGCTCCCTTTGTAGCTGAGGCGCCGGAGTTCAATTTTTGCAAACTGCTCGCTGGCTCGGAAGGAACACTGGCCTTCATCACAGAAATTAAATTGAAAGTTGTAAAACTCCCACCCATTGAAACGGGGCTGCTGTGCGTGCATTTCAATAGTATTAACGAGTCACTGCTGGCAAACCTTATAGCGCTAAAGTATGAGCCGACTGCCAGCGAATTGATTGATCATTACATACTCGATTGCACCAAAGACAATATCGAGCAGCGGAAGAACCGGTTTTTCGTGCAGGGCGATCCGGGTGCGATATTGGTAATTGAATTCAAGAAAGACACACGCGAAGAAATTAATGCAATTGCAAAAGAAGTAGAAGAAGCAATGCGGGCGGCTGGCCTGGGCTATCATTTTCCTTTGCTTTTTGGCGACGACACAAAACGGATATGGTCGCTCCGTAAAGCGGGACTGGGACTCCTTGGCAATATTCCGGGTGATGCGAAAGCGGTCCCGGTAATCGAGGACACTGCAGTAGATGTAAATGATTTGCCCGCCTACATTGCGGAGTTCACGGAGATACTTAAGAAATACGATTTACAAGCTGTTCATTATGCACACGCCGGCTCAGGTGAAATTCATTTGCGCCCTATTATTAATTTAAAAACAAAAGAAGGCAACGAACTCTTCCGCATCATTGCGCAGGAGATTGCAACGCTGGTGAAAAAATACAAAGGTTCATTGAGTGGTGAGCATGGCGATGGACGGCTAAGAGGTGAGTTCCTGAAGCAAATGATCGGCGATAAGAATTATAAACTTTGCTACGAAATAAAGGAAAGCTGGGATCCCGGGCACATTTTTAATCCAAACAAAATTGTCGATACACCACCCATGAACACTATGCTGCGCTACGTTCCCGGG